>JBJKPJ010000290.1:0-5330 GCA_046706605.1 Bathyarchaeia archaeon
GGGAAAAGAACGCCAAAAGCAAAAGAACCGTCATAAATGCAGGCAAAACAGATAAGTAGACTTTTACGTCGCGGGTAAAGATGCTTTCAGTTAGTTTGCGGGGTTTATGCTGCATTAAATCAGGGTCACCTGGGTCAACACCTAACGCAATGGCGGGCAATCCGTCTGTAACTAAATTAACCCATAGGATTTGGACGGCGGTCAGGGCGATGGCGGCGTTGTGTACAAATTGAATGTCAGAACCGGGAGACCAAACTTGTGCCAAGTATGGCACACTTATCACTGCTATGAACATGACCAAGATTTCCATTATGTTGCATTGAAGCAAATAAGTGAGGTATTTTTTGATGTTTTCAAAGATTTCTCTACCTTCCCTAACTGCTTTGACAATGCTTGCAAAGTTGTCGTCTGCTAAAACCATGTCTGCGGCTTCTTTGGTCACTTCAGTTCCTGAAATGCCCATGGCTATACCGATGTCACTAATTTTCAGGGCAGGCGCATCATTTACTCCATCACCCGTCATCGCTACAACTTGGTCTTTCTTCTTCCATGCCTTAACAATACGGGTCTTATGTTTAGGAGATACGCGAGCATAAATTGCAATCTTTTCCACAACCGCTTCAAGCTCGCCATCAGTCATCTGCTCAAGCTCTTGCCCAGTAAGCACTTGACAACACTGCCCTTTTTCGTCAACCAAATCAAGTTCTTTGGCGACAGCAGTGGCAGTTAGTTTATGGTCCCCTGTAATCATAACCACTTTGATGCCTGCTTTTCTGCAGATATCAATGGCGTCTTTGACTTCAGGACGAGGAGGATCTATCATGCCCATTGTTCCGACAAAGATGAAGTCATGTTCGATTTTTTCGTCGATTTCCTCAAGGTCGACGGGAAGCATTTTGTAGGCGAAGCTTAGATTTCGGAGAGCTTGCCCAGCGAAAGTTTCCGAGATGACACGTTGTTTTTCAACTATTTCGCGGCTTAATGGTTGTACTTTTCCATCAAGGAGGATTCCACTACACCTTGTTAGGACTACCTCGGGGGCACCTTTCATGTAAGCGATCTTTTTGTTTTCGGTGTTGTGAATTGTAGTCATGCGTTTTCGTTCTGAAGAAAATGGAACCTCCGCAATACGGGGCAATTGCTTTTCTATTTCGGCTTTGTTAATTCCTGCTTTCTGTGCTATCACCACCAATGCACCCTCGGTTGGGTCGCCCCGCACAACCCACTTGCCTGCGCGATCATCTTTTTCGAGGGCTGAGTCGTTGCATAATGCAGCGATTTTCAGGAGGGTTTTAATGGTTTCATCAGGCGATATGGTGATGTTTTCTATTTTGAACTCGCCTTGCGGCTGGTAGCCTATCCCTGTAACTTTGATTGTTTGGTTGTTTATGTGGAGGCGTTGAACGGTCATTTCGCCTTTGGTCATGGTTCCAGTTTTGTCGCTGCAAATCACACTAGTGCTGCCGAGGGTTTCAACGGCGGGTAACCGTTTGACGATTGTGTGGACTTTAGCCATACGATACATGCCTATGGCAAGGGCACCTGTGATGATGGCGGGCAACGCTTCGGGAACTGCAGCTACGGCTAGGCTGATGGCCCATAAAATCATATCAACAATTGGGCGCTGCTCCACAACTATGCCAACCACGCCAACACTTAAGGCAACAACAACACAAATAATACCTATCCATTTGCCGACACTACCCATCCTTTTCTCAAGTGGCGTTTGTTCTTGAGGGGTTGCTTGAACCATTTGAGCGATTTTTCCAAATTCGGTGTTCATACCTGTGTTGGTAACTAATGCTTTGCCTCGCCCATACACGGCGATTGTTCCTGTGAAAACCATGTTTTGCCTGTCGTTGAGTGGTGTTTCTGCCGGCACCTCAGAGGTGTCTTTGTTGACTGCGCTAGATTCGCCTGTCAGAGACGCTTCATCCATTTTCAGCATGTACACTTCGGTTAGCCTTGCGTCAGCGGGCACTTTATCGCCAGTATTGAGGAAAAGTGTATCTCCGGGTACAAGTTGGCTTGCGGGAATTTTGGTTTCTTTGCCGTCTCGGAGTACGTTGGCGGTTGGTGAAGTCATTTTTTTGAGCGCTTCAACGGCTTTTTCGCTTCGGTACTCTTGAGTAAAGCCTAAGGCTGCGCTGGCTACTATTATGGCGATTATGATTACTGCGTCAGTTACTTCCCCTGCTACTACAGAGAGCGCTGTGGCGATAAGCAAAATTAATATGAGGATGTCGGTGAATTGTTCAGCCAGAATTTTAAGTGGTGATTTGCCTTTTTCTTTTTGGATTTCGTTTGCTCCATACTGGCTCAGGCGTTTTTGGGCTTCAGCATACGTTATCCCTTGGCGGGTAACCTGCAATGCATCAAAGGATTCTTGAATGGTTTTGCTATGCCACTCATCCTCCATTTTATGTCTCGTCCTGATGTGTTTGATGGTAAATTACGCTGAACTTATACATTGCGACAACGCCAACTGCTAAAGTGATAAGGCTTAAAACGTAAAGTCCCCAAGCAAAGATGGCGCCGTCGGCTACGATTTGTTTTTGCCACTGCCAAGGAAAATCAGCAGTGTTTTGAGGCGGCCAAGCGCCGATGACTTGGTAGGCAAACCCAAACACGGTCAACACTATGGCAACGTACTCCGTGGTTCTGTCGGGGTTGCGTCTTACTCTGCGAATCGTGTGGACGCAAAGTATTGTGGCACCGATAAATAATGCGGAAAGGCTGGTTACAAAGAAGATTGGACCAATGTAGCTGCGCGGTAGTATTGTGGTAAAGTATGCTTGTGGGTAAGCAACTGTATCTTTTCCCCAGTCTGCCACTGTCCAGAAGCTAAGCAGCACTGTCGAGAGGTAAAAGACACCGTAGGATGCTAAAAACACGCCAAGCGACACACTGTGTCTTTCAACGTAGTTTTTGACCCTGACATTGTAGTTTGCCCTCATTACTTCCCCTGTCTCATGTTTACTTTGCCAAAACGGTATATTAGTTTTAACTATTAAGCCAAAAAGTTATAATGGCATAAGTTATCTATGTAGGTGTCTTCTAAGGTGTTTTAATGAAATTTGTAACCCAAATCAAAGAAATTATCCCCCGAACTCCCGATGTTAGCAGTTTTCGTTTTCCCCGCCCCGATGAATTGGATTATAAACCTGGGCAATTCCTGTACATAACCATAAAACAAGGCGACAAGGAACTTAGCAAACACTTCAGTTTTAGCAGCAGCCCAACAGAGAAAGACCAAATTGAATTTACCAAAAAATTCACAGACCACGAGTTTTCAATGGCGCTAAAGGCTGCAAAAGTAGGCGACTGGGCAAGAATTGACGCGCCATACGGGGTATTCACATTTGAAGGTGAATACCCAAAAATAGTTTTGTTAGGCGGAGGTATAGGCATAACACCTTTCATTAGTATGTGCAAAAACGCGACTGATAAGGCGTTGGATAGCAAAATCACGTTGTTTTATGGTTGCCGCACAGAAAACGATTTCGCATTTAAAAAAGAATTTGACACATTAGCCAAGAAAAACAAGAACCTAAAGCTGGTTTTCGTGATAAGCAATCCCTCACCCCAGTGGAAGGGACCGACAGGCTACATCACCGAAGACCTGATAAAACAAGAACTACCTGATTATCAAGAAAATATCTACTACACATGTGGTCCCCCAGGCATGGTTACTGCAATAGAAAAACTCGTTGAAAACTTGGGGTTGCCAAAAGAGAAATTGAAGCGGGAACTCTTTACAGGCTACTAAAAAAGGAAAGGGTTTATGGATAGAAGCGACGGGTGGTTCTTGGGAAGGGGATGGCGTCGATGATGTTGTCAAGGTCCAACATCCACACAAGTAGCCGCTCTAATCCCATGCCGAAGCCGACGTGAGGTACGGTTCCGTATCGGCGTAGGTCAAGGTACCACTCGTAATCCTCTGGTTTGAGCCCTTGCGCTTTCATGCGTTCGATGAGAGTGTCTTTGTTGTCTTCCCTTGCGCCGCCTGTGCTGATTTCGCCGATGCGGGGAACCATCATGTCAACGGACATTGCAACGTCAGGGTGGTCAGCGTAGGTTTTGCAGTAGAACGCTTTGATTTCCGTAGGGTAATCGTAAACAAAAAACGGCTTGCCAAACTCGTCTGCCAATACTTTTTCGTCTTCGTAGCCAAGGTCGCTACCCCAGTTTAATGAGGGGTTTTTGGGTTTTAGACGTTCGAGGGCTTCTTTGTAGGTTATTCTTGGAAAGGGGGTCTGCACTGTTTTTAGTTTGTTGATGTCTGCATTCAGTTCAGTGAATTCTTTCTGGCATCTTTCGGCGATTGTTTGGCATAAGTAGGTCATCAAGCCTTCTTCAAACTGCATCAAATCATTCATGTCTGCAAACGGCCACTCGCCTTCCATGTGCCAGTATTCAGTTAAGTGGCGGATGGTTCGGCTTTTCTCTGCGCGAAACGAGGGCGCAATACAGTAGACTTTTTCGAGCGAATAAATGAGGATTTCAAGGTAAAGCTGGCTACTCTGCGTTAAGTAGAGGTCTTGGTCAAAATACTTTAAACCAAACAGCGTGGAGCCGCCTTCAACCGCTGCGGAAATGAACATTGGAGGCGAAACCTCCGTGAAATCCTGATGCTTAAAATACAGCCTTGCCGCCTCCAAAACTTCCCCGCGCACCTTCATAACCAAGTTCATTTTGCGGCTTCGCAGCCAAAGGTGCCGCATGTCACGGATGAATTCTTCGCTTTTATCTTTGGAGATGGGGAAATTCTCCGCTAAGCCAATTATGGTAAGGGCTTCAGTGCCAATTTCAAAGCCGCCTGGAGCTCGCTTGTCCTCTTTTGCAGTGCCTTCAAGAACCAAAGAGGATTCGATGGTCAATTTTTGAGCTTCACTCCAGCTAGAGCTGGTTTTCTTTACTGTACATTGGATTACGCCTGTTGCGTCGCGGATTAATAAGAAAATCAGTTCCTTGCCTTCCCGTTTACGGTAAACCCAACCGCGCACAGTAACTTTTTGGTCAGTGCAGTTGCCTTCGAGGATTTCGCGTATTTTCACCAAAGCCTTCACACAACCGTTTCCAGTATAACTTGCCTTCAAACCTAAATGCCTATCGTTTGAGACATTTTAACCTTTAAGCGCAAACCATCAAAATTAAGTAGCCCCTAGAAACTGGACAAGGGCAGCTGCGATGGAAACAACAAACCGATAAAGGCTATAAATTAAGAGCGAAAACTGTGCTTTTGAGATGTTTTGCGGTTTTGTTATCGCAATTCTTAAATCGCCCTTGCTATGAGCATAGTTCGATGCAGATTGCAAGGCAACTTTAAG
>JBJKPJ010000291.1:0-2559 GCA_046706605.1 Bathyarchaeia archaeon
ACCGTGCCCTCCTTGAATGAGGAGAACCTTCGCAGGTACCTTCAAGATGGTCCAACCCTCAAAATCAAACCAATAAGGCCTTCCATGTTTTTTGTTGACATCAGAAAACTGGTTAAGGAAAATGACCTCATCATGCTTGTAGAAGGAAGCTGTTACATGGACACTTGGGGGTCTGCTCTCCTTTGGTACTATTTGTCCGCTACAAGATACGCGCATTCAATGAAAAAACCATGCGTCGCCTACTCCGTAGATGCAGGTAGCGCATCGCGTTTTAATCGGTGGCTAATCCGCCGCGAGGCAAGCAAAACCAGCCTAATACTTGCAAGGACCAAAAAAGCTGCTGATAGACTCCAGCAATGGGACGTTAAAGCCCCAATCGAAGCCACCGCAGACAACGCATTTGCGTTTCAACCAAAACCCCAAGATCGCGACACCCTTAAACGGGTTTGGCCTGAGGCGTCTAACATAGTAGGTATAGCAGCTGAAGACATCTACATGTGGCCTGTCCAGATTAGGCTTTGGGACAGAAAACAGTACTGCTACCGATGGCCCTACTACTATCAGCATTCCAAGGCTTGCCAGGAAAAAAGCGAATTACTGGTGGATGTTCTTGCTGTTCAAGCAGATGAATTAGTAGAAAAATACGGCAAAGACATAGCCTTGCTAAGCATGGAAGGATTAGACACAGGATTCACGCAAAAAATCCAGCAACACATGAAACACGCCGACAGAACCAAGGTGTTTAGCTCAATGCAATATAATGCGTCGCAGATGGCAAGCATCTTAAAAAGTCTGGATTTACTAATCACGTCACGATATCATGCGGGAGTGCTTTCGCTGCCAAATCAAGTTCCAATGACAGCCATAGGTCATGACCTCAGAATCCAAGACCTATACAGCGACCTAGAAATACCTGAATTATTCGTTGACCACGAAGATCCCGACAGATACAAAATTCTAAGTGATAATGTCCAATACATCTTTAATCATTATGACTTGATTAAAGCTAAGCTGCAAAAAGGTTATGAACGGTATCAAAATTTCGAAAAAAGGAATCCGCAGCTATTCAGGGCCTTCTTAGAAGCTAATCACCCGGGGTGGCTAAATTGAGAAAAACAGTATTTCTGACTGGCGCAACAGGTTTTATAGGAACACAAATAGCCCGAAATCTTCTTGAATACGAAGAAGTAGATGTTCTTGCTTTTGTCAGGGCTAAGAACAAAGAGGAAGCTTTCCGAAAAATTGAGAGGGAATGGTGCGATTGGCCAGAACTCATCGGCGCTTTAGGATCAAAAATTGAACTCGTCTACGGCGATATTTCTTTGCCTAATATGGGTATGAAGGAAACAGAATACAATTGGGCAATTGAGAGAGTAACCCACATCATACATACAGCTGCTGATTTTCACTTTATCCCCTTTGACAACCTCAAGAAACCAAACATTCAAGGAACCGCAAACGTTTTAGAATTTGCCAAAAAAATAAGCAAGCATCACAAGCTTGAGCGGTTCTCTCATGTTTCCACCGCTTATGTAGCCGGAGGTAAAACAGGAGTAATCCGCGAAGGAGACCTTACTGGGGAATTCGGCTTTTCAACTGATTACGAACGCAGCAAATATGAAGGCGAGCTCTTAGTTCAAGCGGCAAAAAGGGACCTTTCAATTTCCATTTTCCGTCCTTCAATGGTTGTCGGAGACTCAAAAACTGGAGCAATAAAAACATTCAACACAATTTACTTTCCTTTGCGATTGTACCTGACAGGCAAGATGCGTTTCATCCCCTCAAAATCTTCATTTAAGATCAATATGGTTCCAGTTGACTACGTCGCAAAAGCCATAACAAAGCTTACTTTCGATGCTAAAGCAGACGGCTTAACCTTTCACGTTGTGTCGCCTCATGAATCTTTGCCGCAACTTGGAAAAATTATGGATTTTGTCAAGGTTTGGGCAAAAAATAATCTAGGCATCAAACTTCCAAGCCCCATATATCTTCCCATATCGACCTCCTCGACTAGGACGCTAATTAAAATTCAACGTTTTCTAAATAGGAAAGACAAGCGGGTTTCTGACGCACTTGTTTCTTTGGCACCATACTTTAGCGAAAACCATAGATTTGATCGAAGCAACATGGATAAGTTGCTTGGGCCCTACGACTTTAAATGGCAAGAAATTATGCCTAACCTTCTCGAATACGCTACCTACAACAGTTTCTTCCACCGCACAGATCGCACAGTGCACGAGCAAGTTCTTTTCAGATTAGAAAACAAGAGCCGCCCAATCAATTACTTTGATATCGTTGAAGGCACAAGCATAAGAAAAACTGCAGAAGAGATGCGTAAAGAAATCTTGGCTGCAACAAGCGCACTGAAAACCTATGGAATTAACGCAGGCGATCGTGTGGCACTAACAGGCTTAAACAGCACAAAATACTTTGCTGTAGACATTGCCATCGGGCTTTCTGGCGCAGTAAGTGTTCCACTCTACTACACCACACCCCCCTTAGATATCAATGAGGTCTTAAAGGAAAGCGGGGCCAAACTCTTTTTCATCGGTATACCAA
>JBJKPJ010000292.1:0-1660 GCA_046706605.1 Bathyarchaeia archaeon
AGCTGATCTCGATTTAATTTGACTATCTAGGAAGTCATCGAATTCAAGAAACCGCTTAACAGTCGTTAAGATGTCTAAACTAAATTCATCGTTTCTTAACGCCGCTTGCATTTTTGGAAAATAACTCTCAGATCGGTCAACAAAAGATATTTTTTCGTCCTGAATTTTCGTAATTAACCTTTTTTGCGTTTGCGTCTTTAGTAATTCCTTTGCTCTTTTTTCAATATTCAACGACTCCTGCTTTTTTTTATCGAGCAAAAGCTGAATGCCCTGTTTAAAAGAGATAATCTTATACTCAACCGGGTTCGAAATTATTTTTTCTATAATGCCCATAACTTGAAGTGCTGAGATAGCTCTATATACTTCAGTTCTGTCGATTCCTGCAATTCCAGATATTGTTTTTGCGGGTGCCTGCTGAAGTCTGGAGAGCGCCAAATAGACTTTCGCTTGTTGGCTAGTTAGCCCAAGTTCAACAAGTATTTTGTGGTCCTCATTTTCAATCGTTAGGCTTCCCCGTGAATTCTACATCGACGTTCAGGCAATAAAAATCTTTCCAATGTCGCCCTTTTGGATGGGTCCGCCCTCCTGTTAGTGGGTTGCACACTCGCCAGTTGTTTTAAGATTTCTTGGGACACTGGTG
This sequence comes from Bathyarchaeia archaeon, assembly GCA_046706605.1. Lineage (GTDB taxonomy): Archaea > Thermoproteota > Bathyarchaeia > Bathyarchaeales > Bathycorpusculaceae > Bathycorpusculum. Next base: position 641 of record JBJKPJ010000292.1, read on the forward strand.
GGTTACAATCATTATGGAGAAATTGAAAAATGAAACTTAAAAAATACAGGCTTCAACTTTTAGTGACCTCAATAATACTGCTACTGTCTCTTTCAATCTTTGCCGTATCAACTGCTACAGCGCATACACCTGCTTGGCAAATTCCAACTTATGCCTTCGTTACTGCTGAACCAAACCCCGTGGGTGTTGGACAGTCAGTGAACATTTTCTTATGGCTTACCAACAACTATTATGGAGCAGCACCCGATAACGATCTTAGATTCCACAATTACAAACTGACAATAACAGCCCCAAACGGTGCAGTCACAACACAAACTTTTGCAACCGTCCAAGATACAACCTCAAATCAGAGGGCTACCTTTGTTCCTGATCAAATCGGAGACTACAATATAACATTCAACTACCCCGGCGAAACTTATACCTCTTCAATACCGATTCCTATCGGTTTTGGACCACCAGGACCTAACCCATATACCAACGATACTTTCCTCCCCAGCAGTGCATCAACAACTCTGACTGTTCAACAAAAAGCCATTCCTGATGCGCTAACTAGTTATCCATTGCCAACTGAATATTGGACTCGACCAATTTATGGTGAGAACACTGACTGGTGGAGTATATCGTCCAACTGGCTAGGCACAGGTGCACCTAATTACGGTGGGTGGTCTGCAGTCGGTGGCAGTGGTATGGGTGTTTTTCCTGGTGATGCAATCGGATCACAAACCAGCCATGTCATGTGGACTAAGCCGGTACAAAGCGGTGGAGTAGTCGGCGGAAACAACTTTGACGTACAAGGACAAACATACTTTGACGGCTCCGCTTATCTCACACGATACAACAACCCCCTAATACTCGCTGGAAAACTTTACTACACAGAGGCATACAGCTTCGCAAATACAGGCACTAGTCCTTTCGGCGCTATTGCTCCCGGAGGACCAACTAACTGCGTAGATTTACAGACTGGACAAATAATTTGGTCACGAACCGACGTACCGGCATTGTCGTTTGGCTTAATTATAG
>JBJKPJ010000293.1:0-1335 GCA_046706605.1 Bathyarchaeia archaeon
TACAAACGAAACATCACATACCGCGAACTAGCCACAAAAACAGGTCTTCCAGTTACTGTCCTTAGCCGTTACGCCAAAGGACATGTCCTGCCAAACACCACCAGAGCCAAACAACTCTGGCGCGTCCTAACCAAACTCGTCGGCTTAGAAGTGGAGCTCCGTAGCAGAATAAAATTCGACGACATCGGCTACTTTGACAACACCGAAATCGTTGGGGACTACAATATCCTTCAGCAAGCAGCAAACCACGCTTTGGCAAACTTTGCTGGAAAAAGAGTGACAAAAGTTTTAACTGCTGCCGTTGACGGTGTCCCATTAGCCACCATGGTTGCCAACGCCTTGGGCGTAAATCTTATCGTGGCTAAACGCAACAAAGAAGTCGGCGTAAAAAGCTTTCTTGAAGAAACCTACATCCTCGGTCGTGACAGTGGCGTAACTGTAACACTCTACATTCCCAAGGATTCCATTAAAAAACGAGATAGCGTACTAATTGTTGACGACATGATAAAAAGTGGAGAAACCCAAGAGGCCCTCGTCAACTTGGTCCGAAAATCCAAAGCTGAAGTCTCAGGCATCTTCTCCCTTATCGCAGTCGGCGAAGAATGGAAGAAACGGCTAAAATCAGCAGAAGACAGCCCCGTAGAAGTAGTTACCCACCTCAAATCCCCCTTTGACACATCCTCTTAAACTCTTTCTTTTGCTTACGGTGCTTGTTGGCTATTTTTGGATAGGAAATCTTTAACATAACCATCCGTAACTAACCGTAAATAACTACTAATTTGAGGTAACAGAGATGCGTATGATCAAGTGGCAAAACGGCGTAGTAATAACCCCCGACCAAACCAAACTACCCCTCCAAGAAGTCACCTTGGAACTCAAAACCGTTGACCAAATAGCAGAAGCCATCAAAGTCCTACGCATCCGAGGCGCCCCGCTTCTTGGCGCAGCAGCAGGCTTTGGCTTGGCACTATCAGCTTACCATTCTACGGCTGAAACCAAAGACAAACTGCTGGCGGAACTGGAAACTGCTGGCACCCTGATTAAGCGGCAAAGACCCACTGCTGTGAACCTGTTTTGGGGCGTAGAGCGCGTCTTAAACAAAGCCAAAATCGTCGTCGGCGGAATAGAGGAAATTAAAGCTGCAGTGATTGCTGAGGCTCAGGCAATAGCTGACGAAGATGCCCAAAACAACCATGCAATGGGCAAAAACGGCTCAGTCCTCATCAAAGACGGCGACACCATCCTGACCCACTGCAATGCAGGTGAACTTTGCGCAGTTGAGTACGGAACAGCTCTGGGAGTTTTTCGAGCTGCTTGGATGCAGGGCAACAAAAT
>JBJKPJ010000294.1:0-13648 GCA_046706605.1 Bathyarchaeia archaeon
AAGTAGTCCGTTGAAGTGCTTGACAAAGGTGGATTTTCCCGCGCCGTTTTGCCCCATGATTGCCACAAATTCGCCGTCGTTGATGGTCAGCGAGACACCTTTTAGGGCTTCAACTTTGTTGGAGTAGCTATAGTGGACGTTTTGGGCTTCAATCATCTTTCGCCGAATGCCTCCAGCAGTTGCTCAGCTAGCTCTTCAGAGGATAATGGCGTTGTTTTACGTAGCGGTATGTCTTCTTTTTTTAGCATTTCATAAAGCAGGGTGGCTTTGGGAATGCCTACGCCGATTAGTCGGGTTTCTTCATTGCTCAAAATTTGCCGAGGGTCGCCTTCAAACCGTACGCTTCCTTGGTCCATGACAATGAGGTGGTTGGTATATTTGGCGGTTAAATCCAGACGGTGCTCAACGAGGATTACGGTTATTCCTTGTTCTTTGTTTAGTTTATAGATTACTTCAAAAATTTTCTCCGCACTCAGGGGATCCAGAAACGATGTAGGCTCATCTAATACAATGATTTCTGGCTCCATAGCCAAAACCGAAGCAATCGCCACCCGCTGCTGTTGTCCGCCTGAGATTTCGTGGGGTGAGCGTTCGCGGATGTCGTAGATGCCGGTTTGTTTTAGTGCCCAATCAACTTTTCGGCGGATTTCTTCTCGGGCAATTCCCGTGTTTTCTAAGCCAAAAGCCACGTCTTTTTCGATGGAGAGGGCAAACAGCTGGTTTTCTGGGTTTTGGAAGACCAAGCCGACGTGTTTTGCCATTTCGTAGGTATGGTTTTTTAGAGTGTCGATTCCGGCTACGGTGACTTCACCCGTGAGTTCGCCTTGGTAGAAGTGGGGAACTAATCCGTTGAAGCATCGGCAAAGTGTGGTTTTTCCGCAGCCGCTTGGACCAGTAATTAAAACAAACTCGCCTTTCTCTATCTTTATTGAAACGTCAACCACACTGGGTTTTGACGCTCCCGGATAGGTGTAGGTGAGGTTTTTTGTTTCAATTATCGCCATTTTTTGTGCCTACTTACCTTAAGCGTGAGAGTTTTCTCATTTAAGCGTAGCTACCCAGTTTTAGCTATTTTCTGCTTCAAAAGTTCAAGGCACTGCTTTAGGGCGGATTGGATTTCGCCTTTGCCGCTTACGCCCGCAGCCATCGCGTGTCCACCCCCAACACCTTCCAAAAACTCGCCAAGCGGTGCCGCAATGTCTACCCCAAGGTGGATGTTGGCTTGCTCACGGAATTGGCGGGTGGAGCGCAGGCTTAGTTCGACTTTGCCGTTTTTTTTGCCTGCAACCGCCGACATGTGTGCGCCAATGTCTACGAGGGCTTTGGCAGCAGATGCCTGATACGCGCTGACGTGAGATAGCGCAATTATCCAGCCTTCTACTTTGACGATTTTGGCGCGTTTACACGCTTTTAGTTTGGCTATTCGTTCAGATGGTTCGATGGGGACGGCAAACTGGGCGAGCGTCTGCTGGGTGTCGATTCCTTTGGTAACCAGCTTGGCGATTACCTCAAAAGTTGGCGAGTTCGCCAACGCAAAGTGCCTTGTATCAAAGGCTATGCCCACAAAGAGAGCTTTTGCCTCGTTTATATTGGGTTCCACTTGGGCTTGCTCAAAGAGGCGGTAGACCAACTCGCAGTTTGCGGCAGCGCCCTCATCGACAAAACAGAAGCGGCAAATCTCAGTGGTTTCTACGCTTGGAGCGTGGTGGTCGATTATAAGTTTTGGCGCTACTGATTTACGTATGGTTTCAGCAACTTCATCAAGCTGTTCTACCGTATTCATGTCCAATAGCACGATAGCTTCAGCAGATTCAATATTGGGTTTCTCGTTAACCACAATCGGCAGGTGCTCAAACAGCAGCTTTGACGGCTTATTTACGCCCTGTGGGCAGCCGATTTCGATGACCGTATCAGGCAAAAACCGCTTAAGTAATCCCTGAAGTGCATAAGCGCTGCAAATTGCATCTGCATCTGCGCTTCGGTGGCAAAGTAGCAAAACAAACGATGCGTTGGTTTCAGTTATGGTTTGGAGTAGGTCTTTGAAGCTCATTTTAGGTTTCTCAAAAAGTTTTCTGCTGCCAAATGCGCTGCGTTTGTGGCTTGTTTTGTCAATTCCTCGGCGTTTACGCCTTTGGTTTGCTGGTCCAAACGAAGGTTGATTTCGACGGTGACTTTGACGGGTTTTGTGCCCTCAGCTTCGACGCTAATGTCGAGGCGGTCAACGTTTTTGCTGGAGACCTTGGAGAGTACAAATTTTCGGGCTGCTTCCTCGGCGGTTTGGGTTAACTGCTCGATTTGCTCGGCGGACAACTCTGAAAATCCGAGCTTACCCAACAAGAAAAACCCCTTTTAAGATAGGGGTTGACCTGAAACTGGGCTTAGGTCTTCCTGCAGCTTGGTTTGGGCTTCTTTAACTTGGCTTCGGATGCGTTCTTCTTGGCGAGCCAAAACCGTGGTTCTTGTGTCGAGGAGCTCTTTGCGTTCTGTCAGTTCGTCGTTGACTTTGGTTTTTTCAGCTTTAACCAGCAGGGTGCCAATGGCTTTGTAAATCACAGCGTCATCCGCAGTTTTCTGCAGCTCAGCCATGGTCTGTTCAACTTCGGTTTTCTCCATGTCTACCTGTTGCTTTTGGGCTAAAATCGACTGCAACGTCTGTTGAAGCTGCTGGAGCCGCAAAAGGCGTTCTTGAACGTTAGGTGGTAATTTTGAAATTTCGTCACTCACAGTTTATTCCTTCCGTACCAGAAATTAGAAGCCCTATTAATTAAGCATTTCCAACAAAAAAACCGAAGAAAAATCTTAGATTTTGCAGGGTTCTTTGGTGAAAAACAAAATTATCGCCGTTCCAATAATGGCTGCCGCGCCGAAGATGCCCATCAACAGCTGGAAGTTATTTACAAAGAGGTTTAGCACAAGTCCGCCTATGGCTACTCCTAAAATGCTGCCTGCTGCACGGAAAGTGTTGTTAGTGGACATCATTGATGCTCTAAACGTTGGAACCTGCTCTAAAATTAAGCTGGACATGGCTGCGCCTGAGAAAGCGGCAAAGGATGCGTTTATCGCCCAGAAAGCAACAGATAACTCCATAATTGGTGTTGAGGTGATTAAGATTGCGAAAACGGCGGAAACAAATGAACTGATGACGGTTAAAGGTTTTCTGCCATAGCGGTTAACTAGTTTGCCTCCTGTAAATCCACCGAGTATGCCTCCTGCCGCTGCTATTGCGGCGAACATGCCTCCAGTGAACGGTGAAACTGAGAAGGTGACTCTGTAGAACGCGACAGCATAAACTGGGACAATATCAAAAATTGCAAAAAGTGCTGTACTTATTAAGCAGCCAGATGCTGACCTGTTTAGGAAAATTCGTTTGAGAACTTCTGAATATTTGGATTTTGTTGTTGCCTCAGTTTGGTTTGTTGTGTTTGGAATAGCAAAGTAACCTATAATCAGGCAAATTATGGAGACAGGAAGGATGAACAGAACAAGAAATGAACGCCATCCTGTTATCTGTGAAATTTCGCCTGAGAGTGGTCCAACTAAAACAAACGCCAAAAAGGTGACCGCGAAAACTAGCCCTATTGCGCCTCCTCTACTTTGCAGAGGCATCATGTCGCCTATTAACGATAAAACCATGATTCCCATTATGCCGATTCCTATGCCTATAAATAGATTAACCAAAACTGCAGCTGCAAAATTGGGTGCAAAAAACAGCCCTAACGAGCCTAATCCGAAGAGGCTAATTCCTGAAAGAAAAAGTGTTTTGTGCTTAAATTTAAGGGTTAAAGCGCCCATGACTAACCCTAAAAAGAGCCCTACAACATTTATAACTAAACTAAGCTGGCTGGCTGTTCCGATTGGAACATTAAAAGTTTTAGCCATGTCCACAAGCAGAGTACTGTAGAAGACAAGCAGAGAGGTTCCAAGAAATGTGCTTAAAAGCAAAGCTGGAAGTATCAGTCGCGTCTTTAAACTCATCAGACCCCACCCAATGGACCCTTATCCTTACGCCGCAAAGAAGCTATAAATAACTTTCTTATCAAACTCTTAATCCAAAAAAAAGCGGCCATAAAAATACGTTTTTGTTAACATATTTGCATTTTTCGGGCACTCGGTACCAACAAATTTCGGCGTACGCTTAAGGTGATGTTGTGTTCCAGTAGTAGATGTGCTGGTAGCCGCCGTGGTCCAAGCTAAATAGAGGGTCGTTGTAGACTATGTCTAGATTGCAGCCATAGTAATCAAGTAGCATAACTGTGGACTGGGCAACTTGGAGGGTTCGGGGGTCGGTTAGCCAAAAGCCCCAGATGGTATCATTAGGGTTACGTAGTCCCCAGCCGAAGTTTTTAGGCAAAACCAAAGCGGCTATGGGACGGCTTAAATCGGCGAATTTTTGGGTGGTTATGTCCTTCCAGAATTTTTGTAGCATGGTGAAATGTGCTTCGGTTAGGGTGCCGTAGCCGTTTTGATCATCGCAGGGGTAGTTGAAGACGGCTATGTATTTGGCCCCTGCTTGGTAAGCTAAGAGCATTTGATTGTAGATTTCGTCAGGGGTGTCAAGGTACGGGGGCGTATCATACTTCCAAGTTATCATGGCACCCCAAGTTTTGTTTTGTAACCGCGCTGCGCCCTTCACCAAATCTATCTGTTCGGATACGCTTACGTTCCATCCAAGTTCGGCGAACAAGGTGCTGTAACCGCCCATGTAATCCCACCAATATAACCCGTAGTCCGAGGTGAACGCGGGGATGTCTGCGGCGGTTAGGTTTTCGATGCCTGGGTCGCCCATGATGACTTGTTCTATAAAGAATTGGGCTTCTAAATCGTAGTCGTCAGGGGTGGGTTTGGTGCCATTATCAACGTAATTTAATAACTTGAGATAAATCTCGTAGAGCGATTGGGCGGCGGGAAAATTGACTTTGGTTAGATTCTCGCCCACATAGGTGTAGAATTGTCTCCACGCTGCGTCCAGCTGGACTCCGCCGGGCTCATCGTTGTAGTAGATACCCAAAAACTTGTCGCCCCACATATGTGTCCATCGTTGCTTGATAGCGTCAAGGGAGGGCTGGTTCCAAAACCATCCCCACGAAGATTGATTGCTGGCATCTTTGATGCCCACATTTATGATGACGGCTAAACCCTGCGAAACGGCGTAGCTGCAGATTTCCTCCACTTTGGATTGGCTGGCGCTAATTGGGTTTCTACCTGAATCCAAAATGAATAGGTTGGTGTAGTCTTTGACTTTATCGATGAGGGCTTTGGCTTGCTGTGTGGTGTTTCCGCAGAACGCTACGCCCACATAGGCGCCTGGGTCAGCTTTTGGTTTGGGTGTTTGTTGGGAGTTAGCCATGAGGACTGCTATAGTTGAGCCTGCTAAAAGTGCCATCAAAAGAACAGCAGCCAAAATCATCCTGGCGCGGCTCATGCTCAACCCACCTTCTAATAATGGTGTTTCTCTATACTTAATCGTTTACCAGAAATCGCTTGCTTTGGACGCAAAACAATGTGTGAGCAGAAATAGTTTTTGCCAGAGATGTTTGTAAAGTCTTTTTAAGCACCAGCGCTCTACACATGCACGAGGGCGAGCCGTTTGGAACGTGCCAAAGTAGTAAAAGAAGCGGTGGAGAAGCAAGGAATCAATTTTTTAGCCGTTTATGTAGAGGCAAAAAACAGCATTATGATAATGCTAAGTGAAAAAGAAGACAAACTCGGCACCCTAGCCATCGCAGTTCCTAAAGTCAAAGACCTTTTGGGCTCAGTGACTTCGTCAGTGCTGCTGGGCGACAAAAACGTGATTTCCGCACGAATGTTTGCTGAGCATGTGGCAGCTAAAAAAGGCAAAATCGCCATGGTTTCCGTCTATCTAGAAACGGTGACTGAGGTTCAGGCGCAATCGTTTTTTATGCACTTAATTGAGAAGGTGCTAAAAAATGATGAACAACGCGAGCCCACGGCAATATAGCTTGTGTACTTGATGATTTGTAAGCTCTCAAATGCGGATTTCCAAGTTATATGCAACATAGTCAACGAGGCTGCGACTGCTTATCAGGGCAAAATTCCCGTAGACTGCTGCAAAGAACCATATATGCCCCCTGCGGAGCTTAGAGAGGAAATCGAAAGCGGCGTCCAATTCTACGGCAACGTCCAGGATGGCGCAATCGTGGCTGTAATGGGCATCCAGTCTGTGGGCGATGTCACGTTAATCCGTCATGCCTACACTTTGACCAGCCACCAACGTAAAGGCTATGGCGAAAAACTCCTCACCCATCTGCTCAACTTAGCGCAAACCGAGCGCATTCTGGTTGGAACATGGATAGATGCGCCTTGGGCGATACGTTTTTACCAAAACCACGGCTTCAAACTGCATTCCCGCGGGGAAACAGATAAACTGCTCAAGAAATACTGGAAAATCCCACCGCGCCAAATAGACACCTCCATCGTGCTGGAGTACCAAAGGCAAAACCACATGAAAAAAACTCTCCTACTAAAAGTTAACCCCAAAAATCCCAACCCAGAAACCATCCAAAAAGCAGCAGACATACTCAAACTGGGCGGTTTGGTGGCGTTTCCCACCGAAACCGTCTACGGGTTAGGTGCAGATGCCCTCAACGCTGAGGCAGTTTTGGCGCTTTTTGCAGCTAAGAAGCGTCCGCTGGATAACCCCCCAATCGTGCACGTTGCTGACCCAAAAGACGTTTTAGCGCTAGTTGTGGGAGTTCCCCCAAAAGCGGAGGTGCTGATGGAGAAGTTTTGGCCTGGACCACTTACGCTAATCTTTAAACGTTCCAGCAAAGTTCCCAAACAAACCACTGCGGGGCTAGATACAATTGCAATTCGTATGCCAAACCACAAAGTTGCTCTTGCCTTAATCAAGCAAAGCCAATACCCCATTGCGGCGCCAAGCGCTAACCTTGCGGGCAAACCTAGCCCAACTACTGCCCAGCATGTTTTTGAGGAGTTGAAGGGTAGAATCGACGTTATCATTGACGGAGGAGCTACCCGCATCGGCGTGGAATCAACTGTAGTGGATTTAAGTGTTGACCCGCCTATGCTGTTGCGCCCTGGGGGCACGCCGTTTGAAGTGTTAAAGGAGGTTTTGGGCGATTTGCAACTTCATCCGTTTGTGCAATCCCAAAAGGAACTGCCTTTACAGGAGATTCGGTCGCCTGGCATGAAACACAAACATTACGCTCCCAAAGCCGATTTGGTTTTGGTGGAAGGGGAAGTGTCATCGGTTGTGGAAAAAGTCAAGGAGCTGGCAGAGTCTTATCGTTTAGGCGGCAAAAAAGTCGGCATCTTAGCCACAGACCAAACCCAATCCAACTACCACGCTGATGTGGTGGTGTCTATGGGAAACCGCCACAACCTATTAACCGTGGCACAAAACCTATTCCGTTTGTTACGGGAAGTTGACGCTCAGGGAGTAGATGTTATTGTTGCTGAGGGCGTTTCATCTGAGGGACTTGGGCTGGCAGTTATGAACAGGCTAAGGAAAGCCGCAGGTTACCACATTGTTGGCGCTGATGAATAGTTTTTTATTGTTGAGAAAAATTTATATCTAAATGTTTAATTGTACCGTTTAGAAAATTTATTGAAAAAGGAACTATTTGGTGAAAAATATATGTCTCAAGGCGGAGGAAATATTCCCGTTCTCGTATTAAAAGAAGGCACAGGCCGCTCAAGCGGACGTGAAGCCCAAAGAAACAACATTATGGCTGCAAAAATCGTAGCTGAATCAGTAAAATCCACGCTTGGCCCCTGCGGCATGGACAAAATGCTTGTCAGCGGCATGGGTGACGTTGCAATAACCAACGATGGGGCAACCATCATGAAGGAACTGGATGTGCAGCATCCAGCAGCAAAGATGCTTGTTGAGGTTGCCAAGGCACAGGACAACGAAGTAGGTGACGGAACCACAACCGCAGTCATCTTGGCAGGTGAATTGCTCGCGAAAGCTGAATCCTTGCTTGACAAAAACATTCATCCAACCGTAATCATCGAGGGCTACAAGAAAGCCAGCGAAGAAACCCAAAAAATCCTTGATAAAATCGCCATCCCCATAAAATTCGAGGATGCAAAAACCCTAAAAGAAGTCGCCGTCACCTCCATATCCAGCAAAAGCATCAACGTAGCCGAAGACCACTTTGCCAGCATAATCGTGGATGCAGTAAAGCAGGTTTCTGAAAAAACCGACGGGAAATACGTCGCCGACATCGACCTAATTAAAATCGTCAAAAAACACGGCCAAAGCCTAGATGAAACTGAATTGGTTAAAGGCATGGTTTTAGACAAAGAGGTCGCAAGCAGTGGCATGCCAAAACTGGTTGACGGCGCAAAAATCGCGCTTCTAAACGCTAAACTAGAAATTGAGAAAACTGAGTTTGACGCAAAAATCAACATTGAAAGCCCCGACCAAATGAAATTGTTCCTTGACGAAGAAGAACGCATGCTAAAAGACATGGTCAACTCTGTAACCAAGTCAGGCGCCAATGTTATCTTCTGCGAAAAAGGCATAGACGACATGGCTTTGCACTTTCTGGGCAAAGCAGGTGTCCTCGCAGTTAAGAGCGTAAGCACCAGCGACATGGAAAAACTTAGCCGCGCAACTGGCGCTAGCATAATGGCGAGCGTAAAAGAGCTATCCGCTGACGCTTTAGGGAAAGCTAAACGTGTTGAAGAAGTCAAAATAGGCGATGACAAACTAGTCTACATCCGCGACTGTAAAAACCCCAAAGCCGTAACAGTGGTCATCCGCGGTGCATCCAACCATGTAATAGACGAAGCCGAACGTAGCCTACACGACGGACTCTGTGTAGTCCGCAATGCTATTGAAGATGGCAAAATCGTTGCAGGCGGCGGTGCACCAGAGGCCGAACTTTCAAAAGGTCTACGCGCGTTTGCAGTCAAAGTGGGCGGACGAGAGCAGCTGGCAGTGGAAGCATTTGCTGATGCAGTTGAAGAAATCCCCCTTACCCTTGCCGAAAACGCAGGTTTAGACCCTATTGACATCATGGTTGCCTTACGTGCGCAGCATGAAAAAGCAAAAAGCGAAACCTTCGGCATAGACGTTACCTCTGGCAAAATCGTGGACATGTGCTCACTGATGATTGTTGAGCCAATCCGCGTAAAGCAGCAGGTCATTAAATCCGCAACTGAAGCCACCAACATGATTCTGAAAATCGATGACTTAATCAGCATCAAAGGCGGCGCAGGCAAGATGCCCCCAATGCCCCCAGGCGGAATGGGAGGAATGGGCGGCATGGGTGGTATGGGCGGAATGCCCTACTAAACCGGCTTCTTTTTTCTTTTTAATTTTTGTTTGGTTGCTTTTCCCCTTTTAGTGCTAAACTTATATGCCCATTTTCCAAACATTAATGGGTACTTGGAGGCTCAGGTTTGAAGTATGTAAAGATTTCAGCGTTTGACTGCCCCGACGCCTGGTTCAAAACGTTAAGCGCAATTTGGCGGGAGGGCGATGTTTTCCGCGTGGGGTTTGGCTCAGAGGAAACAGAAACAAAAAAGCTGAATCTTTCCATTGAAATTTCAAACCCCCAAAACCGCCCGCTAGTCAGTGACAAAGCACCATGCGACTTCAAATACGTGCAGGGCTACGCGCTGGAGTACCTGTGGTGCGGCGAAAAACAAAATGAGGAACCCTACACTTACGGCAGCCGATTAAACGACCCATACGGAGACCACCGAGTTAATCAGGTCAAAGAAGCAATTGACAGGTATGTCGAGGAGCAAAATGACAGGCAAGTCACCATGGTTATTCGTCTACCTGAGGACATTTTGAAATTTGACCCGAACAAAAAGAAATCTGAGCCGCCGTGCCTTAGCATTATCGACACAGAAATCCTCGATGGCAAAATGCACCTCACATGCTATTTCCGCAGTTGGGATGCGTTTGGCGGGTTGCCTGCTAACATCGCTGGGCTGCAGCTTTTCAATGAAGCCTTCGTGGACGAAATCAACGAGAAGGGCGGTTTGTCGCTTAAGACTGGGAAACTGATTTTTCACTCAAAGAACTGCCATATCTACCAACGCCAATACAACCTCGTCAGAGATTTGGTAGAGCCTAAAGATGCTTCAAAGAGGCTGGCTAAGGTCCTAAAAGACACAGAAAAGCAAAGTTGAGCATAGTTCAATGGTTTTTGTCAGTGCTCACTTTCCAATCAGTGTTATAAGTAAAAATATGACAGTGGCATATGGCGGAAAAGTGGATTAGTGGCAGGTGGGCTGAGAAGGCTCAATTTAATTCACGAATAAACCATAACGTGAAAATTGTGTTCCCTTTTCTCCTTGCCTATGAGTCTCTGTAAACCACCTGCAACTTTGCCGCTTCGGGTTCGATATGTTTTTTATGGTTAAACGCCACTGCATTGATGGGGAAACGTTTTGGTGAAACTCAAAGGATTCCAAAAACTAACAAAAACAGACCAAGCCCTAAACGTCTGGTTTGAAGCCCTGCAGCTTGGCAAACCCCGAACTGAACAAGCAAATCTACCTGATTGTTTAGGTCGCGTTTTAGCTCAAGAGCTTGTGGCAACTGAGGATTTGCCGCGATTTGACAAGTCCGCTATGGACGGCTACGCCGTTAAAGCCGCCGATTTGACGGGTGCAACCCAGTTTAAACCCACAAAACTCCAATTGACACAAACCATGCAGGTAGAAAAGGGACAAGCAAAGCAGGTGTGGACTGGGAATCCTATTCCAGAAGGCGCAGACACAGTTATTATTCTTGAGAATACCAAAAAAAGTGGCGAAGACTTAGAGGTTTACAGTCAACTTGCACTAGGCACTAACGTTTCCAAAACAGGTGAAGACATTAAAAAAGGCACAAAAATCGCCTCAGCAGGCACACGCCTAAACCCCTACCTCATTGGGTTTGCAGCGGCTTTTGGCTACACCAAGCTTGCAGTGGCAAAAAAACCCCAAATCGCCATTTTACCCACAGGCAACGAACTAGCCGAAGTTGGTGCCCAACGTTCACCCAGCCAAATTTACGATTCCAACAAAACAATGATCGCAGCCATGTGTCAGGAACTGGGCGCACAAACAACCCTGCTGCCTATAACAAAAGACAACACCGACGAAATTGCCCAGAAAATCCAGCTTGCCCTAAAAACCAACGATGTCGTTATCACTACAGGCGGAACCAGTGTCGGCGGACTGGACCTTGTGCCAGACGCTGTAAACAAATTAGGTAAGCCAGGAGTAGTTGTGCATGGGGTTGCGCTTCGTCCAGCGATGCCTACTGGAGTTGCGGTTTTGGAAGGCAAGCCTGTGTTGATTTTGTCAGGAAATCCTGTGGCTGCCGTGATTGGGTTTGAAGTTTTCGGCAGACCCCTGATTTGCAGGATGCTTGGTATGTCAACGGTGGAGTCAAGGCAAATTGTCAAGGCGATTTTGGCGCGCAACGTTGCAAGTGTGTTGGGACGCAAAACCTATGTGCGTGTGCATGTGGCGCTTGTGGATGGTGAACTGGTTGCGCAGCCTGTCAGTGCGAAAGGGTCAGGTTCCATTTCTACCATGACACTGAGCAACGGCTACCTGATTGTGCCTGAAAACCGCGAAGGCGTAACCCAAGGCGAAACCGTGCAGATTCATATGTTCGGCAACATGGAGGTCTCTTAGTGTTTCGGAAGCTATCCACCTTTGATGAAGCACAACAAAAAATCCAAAACAGCTTCCGCCCCCCTTTTCTGGGCGACGAAGAATGCGTGTTGCTGGAGGCCTACAACCGTGTACTCAACGAAGACATAGTTTCAGAACTGGATATTCCGCCGTTTAACCGTTCAATCGTGGATGGCTATGCCGTTTCTGCCCAAGACACGTTTGGTGCCGACGAAAACCAGCCTGTAACTCTTCGGGTTTCTGGCGCCGTAGCGGTGGGCGAAGTGCCCAAAGTTGCGTTAGGCAAAGGCGAAGCTACAGAAATCGTGACTGGTGCGGTAATTCCCCAAGGCGCTGACGCTGTGGTGATGATTGAAGACACCCAACGTGAAGACGAAAACCTGCAAGTCTTCAGCTCCGTTACCCCAAGCGAGAACGTGATGAAAAAGGGCTCAGACATCAAAAAAGGCGCGGTGATTTTGCGGAAAGGGCAGGTTTTGGGTTCCAGTGAAATCGGCGTTTTAGCCGCACTGGGCAAAACCACTGTGCGAGTCCTTAAAATCCCAATGATCGCTGTACTATCCACAGGCGGCGAAGTCACTGAACCAGGGAAACCTTTGCCTGAGGGAAAAATCTACGACATCAACGCCTACAGCATCTCAACAGCCGTGGTGGAAAGCGGCGGAAAACCCATCTACTTTGGTGTGATCACCGATGACAAGCAAGCCCTGTATAAAGCGTTGCACAGCGCTGTTGCCTCTGCGGATATGGTAATTACTTCTGGAGGTGTTTCAGTTGGACCCAAAGACTACACACCCCAAATCGTGGATTCACTCGGCAAACCAGGCATCGTAGTTCATGGCATCGCGATAAAACCTGGCAAACCAACAACGGTGGGTTTTGTAGGTGATAAACCTGTGTTTTCGCTTCCAGGCCACCCAACATCTGCGCTGCTGGTTTTCTATTTGCTGGCTAGACCCATTGTTCTGCAGTTGGCTGGCAGACCAACGGTTGGCATGAAGACGGTTAGGGCAGTTGCTGGCCGTCGCATGTTTAGCGCAAAAGGCAGACGAACCTTCGTAATGGTCAAGCTGGAATTCGACAAGCAGTGCCGTTTGATTGCTGAACCTGTGGAAGCAGGTGCTTCAGGAGCCATAACCACGCTATCTAAGGCTGATGGGTTTGTGGAAATCGCTGAAAACGAGCAGTTTGTGGATGTAGACCAAGAAGTTGTGGTTTACCTGTTCTGTGGTTATGCAGCTATGTTTTAGTCTTTTAGGATTATGGTTAAGGCAAAGAACCAGGTAAAGATTACATAGCCAATCATGCTGAGCGCGACAAGTACGTTGGTAAAGCCAATGGTGAGCAGTATATCTAGCGAGAAAACCGTGTTTACTACCAGCAAGAACGCAACAAACCACGGTGCCCATGCGCGTCTCATCAAGAGGCTGTAGGCTGTGATGAGGCTGAAGATTCCCAGAAAGCCTACATGTGGCGGAAAACCAGTAAACGGCAGAAAAACCAGCAGTAACAAGCCTGTTAATGCGTAGAATGCTAATGAACCGAGTTCAACGGGTTTGAAGGTTTTAAGTCTGGAAACCAACACTGACATAGTGTTTCGCCTTTACCTTAAGCAGTAGAGGATTAATTAATAATTTTAGTGGGTTGCCCCCAAAAATGTTCTGTTGAGTTGCGGTTTTTTTCTTTGCTGGAGGCTTGGCGTTTAGGTTTTTTTATACCTGCCCCTCAAATTTTAGGTGAGGATTAGGTTTGAGTCGGGAAGAATTCACGGTTCTAACAATCGGGCACTCCACCCGAACCCTTGAGGAGTTTGTGAAGTTGCTTGAAGCTTACGGCGTAACGCTGGTGGTGGATGTTCGTTCGGTTCCCCGTAGCCGCCACAACCCTCAATTCAACAAAGAAGCCCTCCCCGACTACCTCAAACACTACGGTATACGCTACATTTCTCTGCCCGACATCGGCGGGCTGCGCCACCCCAAACCAAACAGCGTCAACACCGCTTGGTAAAACTCCA
>JBJKPJ010000295.1:0-16468 GCA_046706605.1 Bathyarchaeia archaeon
GCTAAGCCCACAAAAGAAATTCAAACGAGAATAATTATAGAAATTCCAGAAACTGAATCTATCTCAAAGTATTTGAAAGAAAAAATCAATCAAATACCGAAAAAATCAACCTTTATCAGAACAACGACCGAAAAGATCGCTGCTCCTCTGGGTATTCATGACAAAAAGGAACTAATGATTTTTGTATCTGAAACAACGAATTTCCGAGAAGCGTCCTTATTACATACAACCAACCCCCGCATTGTAAAGATGGCGGTGGGATACTTCGATGGATTGTGGGAAAAAGCTCTTGAAACGGATACACTCATCCGTCGCCCAATTGCAAATTAAGCAATAAAAAATGGCAAGGAGTAAAATTTCAGGTGGCTGTTGGCCAAGGGTAAATTCAAGTGTCAGTGGGTTGCACACTCGCCAGTTGTTTTAAGCATACTTTGCCCTGCTCTAGGGATAAAAAGACGGGGACTATACTGTGAATTCGATAGTTGCTCTTGTCAAGGGTGAAAGGGGACATGAACCAGTTTTTAAAGCCTTAGACTTGATTGATTTCAAGTCAGCCTTAGCTGGATATAATCGAGTGCTCATAAAGGTCAATTTCATAACTACGAACACATGGGACAGCGGTGCAACTACTGACCCAATGGTTGTCGAAGCGATAATTCTACGGCTTAAAACTTTGCCTATTAAAATCTTTGTTGTTGAGTCAGACTCATCGAAGACGAACGCTAACAAAGCTAACGAGAAAACAGGAATGAAAGAAATGTGTGAGCGGAACAGTGTTGATTTTATCAACTTGCGCCATGAAAAAGACAAAGTAACGTTGGGCATAACAAACGGCGAAACGCTCAAGGGCATAACCGTGCCGCGTATAGTATGTGAATCAGCCATCATTAGCGCCGCCAAACTGAAAACCAACCCTCCAACCACAGTTACGCTAGGTATGAAAAATCTTTTTGGCTTGATACCTGACAAGTTAAAGATAAAGTATCATATGAACGATATGAACAAAGTTATCGTTGACATTAACACCGTCATAAGACCTGCCTTGACCGTAATCGACGGCTTCGTAGGCATGGAGGGCAAAGGTCCATGGAAGGGTCCTCCGGTTAAAATGGATTTAATAATTGCAGGCAATAACGCCGTTGCCGCCGACGCTATTGGCGCAAAAGTGATGGGATTCGACCCTAATAACATCTATCACATAAAAATAGCCGCTGACAAAGGTTTAGGAAATCTCGACAGCATTGAAATTCTCGGGGCCAAAATTGAAGAGGTTAAACGTATGTTTAAACTTAATTAACAGACGAGCGCGTCATCAAACTAACAAACAAAAATCCGAGAGCCGAAACCACTGCCAACTACTTTGCTTAGGTTGCACTTATTCGCAATATAGAGAACCCCCCCCAATTTGTTTAAAATGGGTTGCTGGGGCTCCTGGCCATTTACTTTTAAGGAGAAAGAAAAATGCAATCGCTCTCTTGAAAAAAAGAGATGAAAAAGAAAGGCAGGAGTTATACAAAGGAGGCAGATGCTCTAAGCAATAAGTATTGTAATAAAACAACAATCAGCAATAAAGAAGAAGACCCTGAAACAGTTTTACTGATAAGTTTTGAAGCATCTGTCAGTAAATTGCATGATGCACTTGAAAAAGCGGCCCATTCATTTCAGGGAATCACACATTCTAAAGGATTTAGAGCTGGAATGTATAACGAAGCTATGTTTGAGGGTCTTGTTAAGAAAGGTATAGAATGTCGGCATTTTGTTTATGAATCCGATAAAGCCCATAAACTGGTCGCAACCACTCACTAATCAACTCATTGTAGGAGCGCAAAAAACCACCAATTTCTTCAGGATGAAAAAACGCAACCTAAAGAAATAGCGACAACAAACCTTAACATAAAAAAAGAAATAGTGTTGGGAAGATAGGTTGCTTATAGAACTCCTACTTTGACTGCGTCAACATATATTGTGCTTTGGGCACCTTGGTCAAGAGCTATCAACATCACATAGTTGAGGTATGCACCATCGCCTACGTTTTGCCAGAACCAACCACTGTTTGCACCAATACCTGGACTACCTTTGAAATTCCAATTGCTTCCATCATACGAAGTATAAACATAGAAATTGCAGCCAGACCCAGAAGGCGTACAAACGCGAACATTGATTGGCCCAAATCCACAGCTGTCCAGTTGGATAACCAAACGGGCCATAGCACCATTTTGTCCCCAAGATGAAAGCGTAGCATAGTTGCCATCTTCGCTGCCAAGAGCGTTGGTTGCACTTGAAACATCAGCATAGTATTGGCTCGGATACTCTTCAGTCCAAGAAACTGAACCGCCATAGACAGGGGTGTCTTCGGGGCAGGGTATGTAGTTGTAGAGGGTGCCGGTGCAGGAGCGCTCATCATGTACAAGGGTGTCTGTCCAGTAGCCATATTGGTCAATGCATTCATCAAACGCATTAAATGATTGGATGATAACCCAGTATTGGACTTGCCATTTGTAATGAGAGAACTGAGGCTCCGCGTAGGGCCAGCACCATGTTAGTCCCACGTTTGCTTGGTCATCAATGCAAAGATCGTCATAGATTGATTGGGAAACAGATTGGTAATCGCCCCAACTGGTGAATTCATCGTGATAAATCCAAATTCCATTTTGCGGAAAGTTGTATTGGTTGTTTTCATTGATTTGCGTGGGGTGACGATAAACATCTACTTCAATGTGACCAAATAGGGTTGTCCATAAGTTTCCGTCGATGTGTACTCTGGCTACGTCGGGGTAGTCAACAGTTTTTTTCGGTTCACCAAGCATGCCATCGTAGAATGTACAGTAAACGCGGTCAAAGTTGATGGTCCCGTTGCCTTCATAGACATCATGCGTAGTTTCTAATGCTAAGGCGTGAGGCAGCGTGGCAAAACCTGCAAGCATCGACAGGGCGAGGAGCAAAACAATTGAGGTTCCTATTAATTTATTATTCATGTCTTTTCCTTCCGAAATAATCGGTGCCTTGTAAGCTGAAAAAACCCCAAAAATGCCTTCTTGCGACAAAATAACCCCAAAAAAAGCACTAATTAAAAACAACTATGAAAAAATAATGCATATAGAAGAGCGTTAAAAAAAAGAAAAGCGACACATTAAGAGCTTTTAACTAACTCTTTAGCGTCTGCCGCCACTTTCTGGCATTCCTCTTCCGAAACTGTGTCATCCTGCACAGCGTCAATTACGTCGCTAAGAAGCTTAGTTACCTTGTCCTTGCTAAGCTTGTACTTAAGCCCCAAAGAAGAAGCAACAACCGAAACTAGCAGAGTAAAGGCAATTGCAATTGTATTCATATCCACCATCAATCACCTCCCTTAGAATTGCCACTTTGAGCGCCAGTCGAAGTCTTGTCATCCCACAGCTCCCAGCCCAAAATCTTGACCGCGTTTTTCCTAAACTCATCAAAACGAATCAAACCCTTGTCTGCAGCAGAAATCAAATCCGCAGCCGTAACCTCAGGCGCCTCAGGGCTCCCCCAATTCAGCCGCACCTGAGCCTTCACAGGATCAAACCCGTTCTGTTTAGCAACTACAGCAAATATCTCACGTTCAATTCTGCGTTTAATCATCCGCTGCAAAGGATCAATCAACATATCCTGCAACTCCAAAGCCGCATTGGCAGAAGCCTCAGTGAATCCTGGCGTGCTAAAAAGACGGGGTAGCGGGGTTTCGCAGCCTAGATAGAATTGGTTGACAATGTGGTCTATGTAGTATTCAAAGCGGGCTCGGGGGTCAATGGAGACGGGGTTGACGCTTACGTTTTTGGCGCCGCTAAAAAGCCACTGCCCCTCCTCAGGACGATTCTTAATTGCACTCTCATATTTCTTAAAGCTCTCCTCTTTCATACCCTCAGCTTGAACAACCACATCAGGACCCGCATACTTCACAAAAATACTAGGCAAAATCTTCTCTATCTTTGCTTTCATCCAAGCAAACGCAGGCCGCCTATCATTATTGACAGTCAACGAATGCAAAAGAACCTGCAAAAGTCCTACCCCAAAGCCCGAATTGAAATTCTGATTAACATTCCAATGCAAAACCGCCTCCGGCTTTAACTCACCGTTGCCAACGCCTTCGCAATAAGAGACCTTGAGCTGGTAGCCCTCAACTTTATAGGGAATTTTTAAGCTCGCAACACTTGACAGCTTAATTTTGTCAATTGAGTCAATTGGCATTCGTACAAATTCTGAGAGATACCCAGGCGTTAGTTTTAGCCAAAATTCATTTCCACACGCAATCAAACGCACAGCCATATCATGCATTAACCCATCCAAGTTAACTTCCTCACAAAAGCAATCAACGGCCTCTTTGGCTTTCTCTTGCCCTGAAGCGCACGTCGTGTAAAATCGCTTCACAGCGCTTGCAGCCAACAGGTCAACACTGCTTTTGCATGTGGGGTCGCGGTCATAGAGCTTCATAACATCAGCTAGCGGAATGTCGGATGTCTCATAGAAGACCGCTCCATGGGGCGAGGCTACACCTGCAGATGGCGGAGCAAAACTCAAAAATTCCCGCAGTCTACGGTAGACCTGGCTTATGGTTTTGCCCTCCAAGCCAAAAACAACTTACCCTTATCAGTCAGTTGGTAAGGGGCTGTTCTTTCTACGCCCGATTTCTCTATGTCGCCATCAACTACCAAGAAAGCAAATATTCCTGAAAAGCAAGCATACGAAATATCTTTGGTGCGAAACGCCTTCTTTTCTATTGCAGTGCGCCGCATAGGGCCATAGCTAAGTATTTTCAAAATAGCCTCTGCAACATCTATTCGGTCAATTAACTCACCCATCCACCGTCACCCTTGCGATTTTTAACCTAAAAAAAGAGGTTTTGAAGCAACTCTAACCTAAGTTATAGTTTGCTTGATGTTGCTCATGCGAGCGATTGCCTTAGAGCGCAAAACACCCAAACCAAAACGCGTAGTTCCTCGGACACCATATGTGCCGTTTTTTACATCAATCCAATCTTCTACGGTGATGTCGCGGCGTAGCAGCATGACTGCGGCGATTCGAGTGTCAATTGCGTATGCTGTGCCGTTGGGGACAAGCGTTGACGACTGCACCTTCATGTTCAAGACGTTACCTATGCTGCCCTGCGCAATATCTGTTTCATCGCTTGGCAGATACACGGAATTTACGAATTTTTCGTCGTTTAGCAGTTGGTGCTTTTGCATGGTGCTGCAGGGAAATACGTTTGGGCTCCAGTCTTCACCTTCAACTGCGTTGTGTGCAGCCAGCAATCCTGCCCAACTAAGCGGCGTGTTACCTCCTGCAACTTCGGCGCCTCCAGCGAGGTCAGCGTTTGCGACAGCGGCGTAGAGTGCAAGGATTCTCTGCGTTTCGTCTTTTGCCAGTGCTCGTCCTACTTTTTCTATCATGTTGTTCATGACATTCCAAGTTGCGTCTTCAGCGAATTCCTTTGTCCATTCCTCTGAGGCTTCAGCGAGTATGTTTGTGTAGATGTCAACGGTGCTGCTCTTTTTTCCACTTAGGCGCGTGACTGCACCTTCGGCATAGCGGTAGGCAACAGCTTCTTCGTCTAGCGGAAAACGCTCCATCTGCTCAGTCGTTGGTAGAACAGTGATGATGCTTCTGCCAATCAAGTTGGGCTGGGCTGCACGCACAAGTGTGTCATGCATTTTTCCCAAGGCGCCCACAGAGTCGCTGAACAAGCCTTCTTTGATGCCCATCTCGGCATAGCGTTTCATGAAAGGATGCGTGCTCATCTTTGTTGGCATGTTCTCGTAGAGTTGTCGGGTTGATCCATCAACGACTGCTTTGTCTTGCATTACTGCTTCAAAAAGTCGAGGCTTCATGTTAAGCGCCTGCGTCTATGAAGATTAAATCGCCGTCAGCGTCTGCTTTGTTTAGGGAGGTTCCCAGTTTGCGGCTCATGTAGACTGTGTATGTTGCTGCGCCGCCCTCGTCGATGGGTTGGTCGTTTAGTTCAGTGACTTTGCCGTTGCCGCCATTGCGCACGGCAACACCAGCAGAGGAAGTGGCTCCATTAGCAGCAACTTTGACTCTGCCGCGTCTTAGAACCGCAACTTGCTCACCATCAGCAGCAGCTTTGACAGCAACCCCAAAGCCAAACCAAGTTGCAGGCGTAACAGTAACTTTGCCAGCATCTGTCAACTCGACGGGTGATCCTTTTGTGATTTCCCCGTCAGCGACATAGCTCTCAATTATTGCGTTTGGGTCGTCGGTTACTCCAGCAGCCATCCAAGGCTTACCAGTTTTATCAGCCATCCAAAATTAATCTCCAAACTTTCTGCGTTGGGCCAAGTTCGTCCTTGGCTTACTTGCCTCACATACGTGAGCATAAACTACGCAGCCCCCGATAGGCGTTCTTTTGCCATAAAAATTGCTGCTCTTATCAATTGCGCTTGCCGCTGCATCCCCAATGTGGAGCGCTCAACAATTAGCGGCGGCAACAACTGTTCAAGAACTGCAATGTGCTCAGAAACAGCCATCATCTTAGGAGGATTCTTCAGCAAGCTGCCTTCGAGGAACTGTTTGCGCAACTCCTCCACGGTCTTTCGCACTTCGATTAGTTTGCTTTGGGTTTGGGTGAGCATTTCTTTAAGCTGCTTGTCCTTCTGTAGTTTCTCTAACACATGCACATTGGTTTGAGGTATGCCAGGAACCGCCACAAGGCTTAATTCGGCGTTGTGCAATCCATGGGGAATCTTGCCATCGACTAAATCCACAGCGTCATAATCGGCGCCAACGCTCACATGCTGGATTAGGCCTTTAAGGATTTTCTCAGCCGTTGACTCATCGTAGATTTCGGCTTCATACCAAAGGTTGTGCCCATCCCAATCGGTTTTGGTTACTTTGCCGATGGCGTTTGGAACAGCAACATGCTCGATGTAAACGGGTGCATTCGTCAGCTTACTTGTGAAAGCCTGCAACTCCTCAGCGGTGTAGATGTTGTGGTTTCGACTCATGCCACTGCACATGGCTACACCCCGAATCCGCAGAGGTTTATCTAACATAGCTTCAAGAACATTGAAAGGCAAAAGCGAAGCTACATGCTCCCGAACCCGATTGCAACCCTTACAGCCAACGCTATCCTGAGACATAACTAAATCGCCAACAAACAATTCTACAACTAAGCATTAATGGCTTGAGAGCCTAAACACGATAATATCGCAAACATGACAAGGTTATTTGGGCTTGAATACCGCCAGTAGTGGAAAAGCCACGTGTATAATCATTGTTTATTTTCCTTCTTGCTAGCATTGGAATCCGTTAGGCTTAGCGTTTCAACAATTTCCTGTTTCCAGGCAATCCCATAAGTGCCATTAGAGTTTTTGATAATTTTGCCTCGGTTATCGTTTCCCAATCTGATTTCCGCGTCTGCTTTATCTTGAAGGCTTTTCAAAATAGCCGTGTTAGCTTCTCCTTCTTTTCTTTGCTTCCAGTAGAAATAATAGTTAGTAAGCCAACCCAAGATGAAAGCAAACGCTATTCCCAGAATCCATAAGATAATTTCGTTTAGGTCCATTCAATTTACCTCTAAAGTTCCTTCTAATTTGAAGGCTTTTTAAATATTTCGAACGTAACGAAAATGCTTAAAGCGTTAATTACCAAATTAGAGAAAACAGGTTTAGGACAGGGGAAGAGTGATGTGACGCATGTTGGGATTAAAAAGTCCAATAGATTACATTAGCTGGCTAAAACTTAACAAAAGCAAAGTACCAAACGCAGACAGGTTAATTACTATTTTAAAATGTGACCCAAAGCAGGGTCACCTCTATCATGCAGAGGCTATTAAGCGGTTTGTCGAAGAGGGAACGTTTGTTGTCACAGACATCGAAGCAAAAGGCAAGGGGTTCGATATCGACATCCAGTTAAATGGTAACATAAACCTCCAAATTTGGAATGGCGCCAGCGTTTCCACACATAATATTGAAAAGGGCAAGGTTTCAAACATGGGTGGCGTAGAAACCGACTGGGGTAAAGACCAGCAAAAGATTGAAGCTAAACTTAGCCAACTTCCAACTGAGGGGTTAGGCATTTTGATTTGCTTTGACTATAAGTTTGGGATAGTCGTACTCCCTGAATGGCTGGATATGATACCGCCAAACAAAGCGTTGGCTGAGTTGCAAGTAGTAGATTATGGTCATGGTCCGCAAGGTGAGTCTGCTTTTTACTGCTCCGATAAGTTCAATGATTTTCAGTTAGCTAAGGAAATATTGCTTGCTTTAGGGTATCCAATAAAAACTTCAAAGGCTTTTTAATGGCAATTAAATTTCAAGATGTCCAGACTTTATGCGCTAACCTGCCTCCCAAGTTTGTCTTAAGTCATTACTATGAACTTTTAGGTTTGATTGGTTGGCGTGCCCAGCTTCATTTTACTGTCGAGGAAAAAATTACTTTACTCGGAATTAGAAATGCCCTGATGGAGTATGTAAACGAAAATAAAGCTTTACCTGCATACAGCAGGACATGGATGCGTGCAAATAATGTTGCGGATGAAGCTGTTAATAATCTTCAGAAAGCAGGTCTTTTAATCGAGGAAGGAGAAATTCTTCATAAATCTAAAAATTATCCGGCGTTTTATGACATAGTTAAGCAAACAAGACTTAGCGCAAAAAGACAGGTTGCATGGGTAATATGGTATTTTTATAGTAATTCGGCTGAAACTATAACGATCCAAAATTTTAGGGAGGCGCTTTCTTATGACGATAAATCATTTCTCGCTGAATTGCCTGATTTGAGCGTTTTGAAGAAACGTAAATGGGTCAATGTACTCTGCAAGTCTGAGCGAGGCTGGCTGATAAATGAAAAACCGTACACACCTTCCAAAGCCTTCTTTTCTCTCGATATAACAAATCGTCTTTTTCGAGTCATTTCAGCCATTGGCGACAAAGGAATCGAACTTTCAGAGGAAGAGATTCTCCATGAAATTAGAAAACAAGAATCAGAGGGCATACAAAGAACAGCCAAATCTTTTGATCTAACAGAAACGGAAAAAGGGCAATGGGTGATTTCTCAAAATTCTTGGAAAGCTGCTGGATTAGTTTTAGCTGAGTTATTTGGAATATGCTTCTGGCCCTATTTTGCCGACTTTACTTTTGAAAATCAATACTTTAAGCTTGGAAACCATAAGGCATATGTCGATTTACCTAATGATGTTATTGGTAACTTTTTGGGTGAACTTGAAAAAATAAGTGAAAAAAATGAGGGTAACTTCAGAAATATGTACTCAGCGGCAATTGATCTCAAAAATGAATATAACAGCAGTTTTTCACCGACAATGGGCAGTTCATTAAAATTAGTGGTCAGAAAGGAAAAATTCTCAAAAAAGAAGTTTGGAGTTCAAATTAAAATAGACTGGATTACATTTTTCGATTTTTTAAATAGGTTTGCCCAAAGTGACTTGGCACTTGACGAAAAATACCGCTACATCTATTTATGCAGACACCCCCTTTCAACGATGAAATCACTTCCGATTGATGACCTGCGTGAAACTGTTGGAAATCTGGTTACTGCCGACATCGAAGAAATTTCTTCAATGATTTCCAAGTTTTCGAATAGTTTGGATTCAAAACGAAATAAAATACGACGGAAAGCGTTACAGCACAAAGATTACTACTTAATGACACTGGAGTATCTCCCAGACATAAACTCAAGTCTTAGGACCATTGAAACTTGCACTAAAGCTGGAACACTCTCACCTTGTTACAGAGAAATGAGAAAAATATTGGAAAACTTTTCGAGAGTTTTGTTTGATGACTTGATGAACTTAAAACTGTTAATACAGGTAACAGAAAAAGGTATTTCATCTCGAACTGATGGAGAAGTAATAAGAAACATCGGAACTCAAGCCAGAGTAGACCTTAAAACTCTTTATAATAAATATAACAGGTTTGTGCATTCAGATACGGAAACATTGCAATTGGCGCCTTTCTCTTCGATGATAGAATTCAAGATTTTTAAATTTGAGCTTTCGCTCTTCCTTAATGCGTTATTGCAAACAGTATCGTGGTATTATAAAATGATGATTTCTTCAAAAGGGTAGTATTGGTGGCGGGTTACTGAGCTTTTAACCTGTCGACAAACTCTAAATCAGCTCTTGCATGCTCAAGTTTCTTTAGCGCATTCTTTCTAGAGCGAGTTACATTGGGCGTTTCCATCTTAAGCTTACGAGCAATCCTGTAATCTGATACTCCCTCAGCCCTTAACCGTAAAATTGCCTTCTCACGCTCAGTCAACGCCATGTTATGCCCTCCTCAGCTCTATGTAGAGTCGTTACTTTGACTAGCAAATCCTTCTCTGATGCTTTGTAGGTGTCTACGCCAAATCTTGTCATAGCCCAGCACCAACCGCGCCGCTCAACAACCGCCGAATCTAACTCCTTAGCTAGTCGCTTATTCATTCGGACAATCCTGCGGCTCACTTGATGGCGAGCAATCTTGAATTCAGCAAGTTTGGCGGCTATATCTTTGGGCAGCATTCCGTGAGAGCCTGCTTCAAACAGCACCTGAAGAATAGTCCTGTCAACCTCGTCTTGGCAGGCTGCCTCTTCTATAAGCGACTTCTCAAAATGCAAAGAATCCTTCAGGCCAGCAAAGATAACCTTAAGCAATAGTTTTATTTCGGCTACGTCGCGGTCCAGTTTCTTGTCCTTGGCAAGTAAGTACTTGAGTTTTCCCACATTGTCGACTTGACTACGCCTCTTTTTTGTCGTTTTTTCGCTTGAATTAGCCGTGTTTTGAACAGGTTCATCGCTTGCTTCCATGTCAAAATGCACACTCCAAGGTTTTCGCTTCATCAACGCACGTGACTTTTAGCACTCGGCAATCTACACCAAGCAACCGTAGAAAAGCAACTTCCAAAAAGCATGGACTTTTACCATACCCTCGGCATACCGCTAAAAGTGCTTTTGAACAGGTTTTAACTTCCAATAATGCGCTGATAAGCCTAAGAGACATAGCTGCTACCTCCGTTAGTTGAAGCCTTAGTCATGTTTTGGTTGCCTTCAGAATCCACAAGTCTGCAGAGGACTTCGGCAACTTTAGCTAAATCGCAGCCCATCTTGTCCAGTTTGGATAGGCTGCCCGAGATTTTCTCCAAATCATATAGGACATTGCCCATTTGTCCCTCTAGCTGTTTGATTCGTTCGGGCATCAACAAATATTCAACTGCAGCGTCCCGCCCCAGATGGTCAAGTTCGCCTTCGTCTTCACCTGGGCTATCATCAATAACTCGCTTTGGTGTACTCACTGTGAAGTAGCGGTTTAGCAAATTGGCAACAGGGTCATCAACACCTAACTCGTGACGCTTGTTGATTTGCCCGTCCCCTAAGATGCAGCCATATTTATTGGACAAGCCCTTGGCTACGCGGTCAGCTAAGTTCTTAGCCAAAGTCACAAGCTCCCCGGGACTACGACCATACAGAGTTTCTACATGAACAATCCAGCTGGTTGTAGTATGCCTAACTTTCACGCCTTGCTCTAATCCCAAAAGAGCCGTCCAATTCTGCATCTCCACCCGCCTAAAATCACCCACTGGATAAACCCCCTCACGCAAGACTGGGAACTTGAAAAAACACCGATGCAACCTAAAGACGCCACTGCTGAAGAGGACACCCTCACATGATACGAGAAAATTTTGACCTCGGTCAGTTAGTTCGTAGTCAACAAAGTTGCTGCGTTTTAGGCGGCGAATTAAGCCTGCCTTTTCGAGCTTTTTGACGTAGTAGGTGACGTGTTGTTTGCTCCATCCGCGGGCTCGCCCTATCTTGGCGGGGTACATTTTGACCTCGATGCCTTTGAGGATTGGGATGACGCGGGAGCGGACAGTGGAGAAGTCAAATTTGACTTTTGACTTTGAAGACGCAAAATTTTGACTTCTATCACCTTTCACCATAAAACAGGCTCCTTAGCGGCGCTCCTTTTCTTGCTCTCCAGCGCGACTGGAACACATTTGGAAAACTTTAGGGTCTTTAAAGACATCTGGCGGACAAAAGCAACCTGTCAACTCGCAAACCCGCCCCACAGCATCTGCAGTGATCAAGCCGGTTGCGAACATGCAACAACCTGGTGGGGCATCAGCCCAGTCTATCTTGAGAGAAACCTGAAATGTATCATGCTGTTCCGCACAAGTTGGTCGTTGCCGTACTTCATTAAACAGACGACCGCGAGGATACAATCGGCGCAGACTAAACTGGTCCAGAACCGTCATCGCCTTATCGTCACGATTCATGACGAGTACTCCATTACTTCAAAAAGGCGCAACTGAAAAGGCACCAATTTTTCTTGCTGGATTTTAAAAATAAGGTTCAGAAAAGGACTGTTTAAAGAAAAAGAGGGGGATTTGGCAGTACGAATGTTCTTCTGGACTCGTGCATCCTGCCCGTAGCACTATATAAAATGCTCTGAACCGAATAATTATTCGCCTTTCTGTAGAGCTTGCGATCAGTCATGCAACGAAAGATTATGAGAACCTTTTGGCGAAGACTCTTTCATGTAGTTTTATGGCGCCCACTAAAAATATCAGCGTAAAAATCGCCAAAATACCCAAATCAACCATAGGCGTGTAGCTGCTTGCACCATCTGTCGCGTACCTAGCAAGGTCTGTAAAATAAGTGAGCGGCGATATGTACGAGATTATTTTTCCCCATTCAGGCAATTGAGATAACGGAACAAAAATTCCACTTATGAAAACCAGAGGAAACTTTACCAACGAAGACAGCATCATCACAGTTGAAGGCATGTCAGTAGGAGGATAAACAGACAACAGAACGCCCAAAGCAGAAAAGCAAAATGTAGCTAAAACCAGTCCCGCTGCCAGAACAAACAAATTGGTAATTTGAATACCGATGATTACGCCTACGACAAGGGGTACAGCAACAGATATGAGCGCCCCAAAAATAAACGACGCAAAAATGTCGCCAAACAGCGCAGCCCATATCGAGATAGGAGAGCAAACAAGCCGCTCAAGAGTTTTAGACTGCGTTTCCCATGGCAGAATAAGTGGACCCACGCTCGTTTAAGTGAAGAACGCTGCCATGCCAATGAGTCCAGGAAAAAGCTCTTTGGCGGTAAGGTTTCTACCAACTAAAAAAGCCAAAAAAAGGAACATTGGCAAGAGTAAACCAAAGATTACAACTGGACCTTTAGAATAATAAATATGGATGTCTTTTTTTGTAACCGCCCAAGAACGTTTAAGCTGTTGAAAGAACATGGAAACAGAAATCATGTTTTGGCTTCCTTTGCAGGTCTTGTTTGCGTCAGTTCCAAAAAAACATCATCTAACGAAGGCGTAAGCGTATTTAGGGTAATTATGCGTAATTGGCGTTTTCGGGCATAGTCCATAACCCAGTTCAAGGTTTGCGTCGGCTCATCAGTGTATACTTTGTATTTATCGCCCATCTTTTTGACCACCTTGATGCATGATAGACCGCACAGATCGTTGGCGCTGATGGCTTGGTCGAAACTTACTTCAATAGATTGCAGACTTTTGCTTTTTGTCCTTAAGATTTGGGGTGTATCTATTGTTGCAATTTTGCCATGATTAATTATCGCTATTCTGTCGCAGAGCGCGTTTGCCTCTTCCATATTATGAGTGGTCAAAAACACTGTGGTACCTGCTTTGTTTAGTTCCACTATCATATCGCGTATAAGTTTGGCACTCTCGACATCTAAAGCTGAAGTTGGCTCATCAAGAAAAAGCATCTGAGGTTCATTTATAAGAGCCATCCCCAAAAGAACCCGTTGCTTCATCCCTTTCGAGAAGCCTCTCACATGATCGTTTTTTCTGTCAGACAGACCAAATCTTTCGAGAAGTTTTTTTGCTCTTTCTTCCCTTTTTCTTTTAGGGACGCCATATAGTTCGCCGATGAGCATAAGGTTGTCCCATGCTGAAAGGTCTACATAGGCGTTAGACATTTCAGGCGCTATACCCATGAGCTGTTTGGCTTGTAGCGGCTCTTTACTTATGTCATGTCCCATTATAGTTGCTTTACCACTATCAGCCTTGACTAAACCAGTCAGCAATCTTGTGGTTGTGGTTTTTCCTGCGCCGTTGGGTCCAAGAAAGCCAAAGATTTCGCCTTTCTTAACTTGAAAATTTATGTGGTTAACTGCCATGAAACTGCCATAACACTTTGTCAGATCAGCGACTTCAATGGCACAATCTGGGTTCATAATTCTCACAATGCTTTCTCTGTCTAAATTATCTGCGTGATGTTCGTGGTTTTTCATGAGCCACGCATTTCTTTGATTTTTTCTTCGGCTGCTTCAAGTTCCTTCTTTAGTTCTTCTGCGTAGTTCTTTAGTTTTTCAGTTTTCTCAGCCTTTGTAAGAAAGCGTCTTCTGTAACCTTGCGTATAACCATTCATTCTGCATCCACAATGATCATCATCTCTGCTATGATGCATTCCGCAACCGCATTCATGAGTCATACTTTTCACTTCATCGCATAGCTATAGAAAGTAAAGCATTTAAACTATCAAGTTTATAGTAGAATAGTGACTATATTTAGGGGAAGTATCGTTAATGCAAAAGGACCACGTTTGTTTCTGCCCGCTTGAAGGAGTAATAGATGTTATAGGCAAGAAATGGGCGCTCTTAATAATTAATGCCATCGGGAACTATGGCACACTTAGGTTCAAAGGTTTAATGGAACAGTTGGGCAACGTCAGCCCGAAAACTCTTGCCGACACTTTGAAAGACCTCCAAGTTCTAGGTTTAGTGCAAAGGCAATCGTTCGCTGAAATTCCTCCGCGGGTTGAGTATTCACTTACCAATGATGGAGTAGAACTTAGACGAGCCATTATACCATTGTTAAAATGGGCTGCGAGCAGGAGTAACTGTGAGAGAGGAAAATGTGCTTCAACATACAAATCAATTCCAGCTCACAAAGTAGAGAATTTAAAATGATGCACTTTTCATTCCTGTCTCCAACTTTAGTTCTCACTCTGATATTCATTTAACGTGAAGAATCAGCAGTTCAGGATGTGCTTTAAGTTCCCAATTATGTATTCTTTCTGCATAGAAGCCGAAGAAGTAATATTTTATTTGGAAATTTATAATGATGCAAGAATGTAAGGCATTTTCTAGATAGAACATGATGGGTTTTTGCGAAAAACAAATAGGCAACGACATTCAATTTTCTGTTTGGTGGTTTTATGACTTGTTGGAAATGGTTTGGAACTCTCCTAAAAGAGGCTGGAGTAGAAGCAAACACAGAAAACAAAGACAAAATCGACAGCGTCATCCACAAATACATAGGCGAGCAGTCCAGTTTTGGGCGTTGTTCGGCGGACTGGAAAAAAGCCCGCAAGCAAATTGCGGCGGACCCAAAAATGAAGCAGGAACTTTTGGGGCAACTCAAAAAGCTGGTCTAACTTTTTCTTTTTGTGTGGCATTCGCCAATCCATGCAGCCAAATGTAAATTTATGTATTGATAAACAGTAACAATCAATAGCTTGTTAGCGCTTCTAAGAAAACAGAAATCATTTAAGCGGTTTCTATATAGTGTCTAAAAAATAAATTCAGAGCGTTAATCAGAAAACAAGTAAACAATTTTTATGGAGGAATAAAAATGAAAAAACCACAGGCAACGATAGTTTTTATCTGCCCCGAATGTCACTCAGCTTTTGAGTTCGATTTCTTGGGTGAATCTGAGTTTGTTCCCTGCCCCGTCTGCGGAACAGACTGCATCACCGTCAAAAAAGGCAAAAAACTTGTTTTAGAAAACCTTGACCTGTCCCAACGATGCCAAACCCCAGAAATTTGGGCTTAAAACAAGCAAACACCCCTCTTAATTGAGGTTTTTGAGCAAAAATCCAAAATAACCCAACACACACTAGCCAGCGGAGGACATTAATTTGAGCGCCCGGCAAGTTATATGGAACCTAACTGAACTCTTCCCCAGCGTAACTGACCCAAAAATAGCGAAAAGCAGCAAGCAAACCACCCAAATGGCTAAGGAGTTTGAAGCCAAATACAAAGGCAAAATCGCCTCTTTGTCAGCTTCAGATTTGCTTTTGTGTTTTAGGGAGTTAGAGGCGTTTGATGTGGTGTTTGGCGATGTTTCTCTGTTTGCCAGCCTCTCGTATGCCGCGGACATGACGCAACCAAAAACTCAGGCGCTCAACGACCGCATCTGCAAATTGGAAGCCAAAATCGCGAAACAACTGGCATTTTACTCGCTGGAACTGGGCAAACTCGTCAAAGTCAACCCTCAAATCGTTGATGATCCGCCGCTGGCAAATTACCGTCACATGCTACAGCGGGTTTTGCGCCGAGTAGAACATCAGCTAAGCGGAACAGAAGAGCAGCTTATCATCGAAAAAGACCAGTTCGGCGTAAACGCATGGGAAGAGCTGCAGTGCAAGTGGCTAAACACCCGCCTCTTTGAAGTGGAGGTTTTGGGAGAGAAAAAGACACTAAGCTACGGCGAAGTAAACGGGTTGCTACCG
>JBJKPJ010000296.1:0-3411 GCA_046706605.1 Bathyarchaeia archaeon
GATAAATTCTTTGACTATTTCTGGTTGGTGATGTCTGTTTTTTACGAGAAACTTCAGTCTTTTGATATCCCCTTCGATGGTATCTTCTGCTAATGCTTTTTTCTTTAGATAGAGAAGTATCTCTAAGATTTGCGGGTTTTCAAAAAGAGACCGCGCGGGGGTGAAAGTGGACCGAGCGGGATTTGAACCCGCGGCTTCCGCGTTGCGAACGCGGCGATCATACCAGACTGATCTACCGGCCCGTTCTGCAAAAACACCGCAGAGAGGACATTTAGAGCTTTCGGTACCGCCGCCCTACATTTGGAACCTAATAGGAACTTGATCAAAAATGGCATTAGTTAATGTTTGGTGAGCCGCTGGGATTTGAACATAACTAAGAACAAAAATCTTGGATAGATAAATTTTCGGTTGCAGGCTTATAGATACCTCTTAAATGGGCAAATTATAGTTTCCATGAGCTGGATAGACCCGTTTAACATTCATTGTATGAAGTTTTTGCCAATCTTTGAAGGCATCTGAATCAGGCGGTGAAGCGTTTTCAGGAGGCAAATCACCCGTAAATGCAATTCCCTCATCAAGGACGAGAGTAACGTGGTCTGGTCCGTGGCCAGAAGTTGGAATAATCTCCCCGTTCAGCTCTATTGTTTTAAGAAAAGCTCTGCTGTCTTTGAAAGGTAATTCCAAATTACCCTTGTCGCTTATTTCATGGTAAACCAGCGGGAGTTTGATAAACTTTTTTTGGATATTAAGATGCGCCTTCTGATTTTCCATTACAATAAGTTTAGCGCCTTTATCCTTCATTTCCTGAGCAATTGCACCATGATCCATATGGTAATGTGTGACTAAAACGTGAGTAACTTCCTTAACTGAAAAGCCATTCTGCGCCATACTGCATTTAAATTCAGCCATACCCCCAGGCCAACCAACATCCACCAACAACTTGGCTTTCTCCGTGACAAGTAAGTAGCAGTTGACCGAGCGGTATCCAACATTTACTATCTTCATAATCTGCACAAACAAACCAAAAATAGGGTTACAACACGGAATAAAAGTTTTGAGCAAAATTACCTTCAAACCGATTGGTCGGATAGAACCGCTGCAAAAACAATAGATGATAGGCCAATTTTGGCGATTTTCTAAACCAAAAAGCTACAAAAAAAGAAAAGGGAAGAGTTTATTGGAGGTTGACCTGCGCGATTTGTGAGAGGTCGGTTAGGCTGTTTAGTTTGACTTCGCCGTTGGATAAGGTGTAGAGTGTGTTGCCAATGTAGAGGGCGCGTGTTATCCATTGGTTTTGGGTGCTCCAGTAGTTGTTGGGGTCTATCAGGTAGCCTTGGCTGTTTAGCAGTGAGCTGTCAAGGTGGGTTATGGTGCCTTTGAGGACAAATCCGCCGTCTAAGGTCAAGCTGTAGACGTAGGCGCCCTGCCAGACAGTTTGCCCGTAAACTGAAGCCGCCTCCTGCCCAAATGTCGGAACTTGCGCCTGTGTTGAGTTGTCAACTATCGCCAAACTGATTGGAATCACCAGCAGGTTCTTGCTTTGGTCAAACAGGAACGCTTTTGGATCCGAGAGCACGGGCGAGTCGGTTCCGCGGTCGCCGATGGTTACGTTTGCCAGCTGCACGGGGTGATTTACGTCGCTGACATCAAACAGTGATAGCTTGATGCCTTGGTACCAAGCGAAACTTTGTTGAGTCGAGGCAACTGCTTCTTTGCCTATGCCGATTAGGTGTGTTGCGTCATATGGGTAGAGGTAGTCGCTGTAGCCTGAGATTTGGAGTTCGCCAAGCACTTTGGGGTTAGTGGGTTGACTTAGGTCAATGACAAACAGCGGGTCAGTTTGAATGAAGGTAACGAGGTAGCATCTGTCGCCCATGAAACGCACCGAATGGAGGTTTTCACCTTGCGCTAAGCCCTCTAGCTTACCTACAACGGCCAGGTTCGAGTCAAGCACATATACGTTGTTTAGTTGTGTTCCGCCCCACCAGTTTGTAGCGATTCTAAAGTAGCCATTGTATTCATCCATTGCATACTGGTTAAGAACACTGCCTGGCACGCTGCCTTTAGCTTGAAAAGTTAACTGCAGCCCATTGATGCCTACACGGTAAATGTCGGTGTACTGTCCATTGTCGGTCCATGTTGGGCTGGTCACGTAGATGTTATTTGCGGAAACGTACATGGTGCTGGCTCCATCCATCATAACCGTCATGTTAGTGGGCGCCAATGCATCATCCATTATGTCCAATCCATAGAAGCTGGTGAAGCTGTAGTAGCTTGATTGGTTTGCAGGGGAGTAATAGATAGCAGTCGGAGACAGACCAGATTCTTTTGCGCCATCATAAACAGCTGGAAGCGTCACAAC
This sequence comes from Bathyarchaeia archaeon, assembly GCA_046706605.1. Taxonomy (GTDB): domain Archaea; phylum Thermoproteota; class Bathyarchaeia; order Bathyarchaeales; family Bathycorpusculaceae; genus Bathycorpusculum. Next base: position 2,363 of record JBJKPJ010000296.1, read on the forward strand.
ATTGTCGTAGAGGCTTGCAGGTTGGCTAACAACAGCGTAAACGTAGTTGCCTATCATGCGACTGTTAAAGTAGCTGCCAGTTACCGTAAAGTTGCGGGTTAAAACGGGGGAGGCTTTGTTTGATATGTCGTATACGTCGATGTAGGTGTATACGTTGCTACGGTAGGGTGCAAGCATTATACTAACTGGAGCGTTAGAGTCGCCGCCGCTGGAGATGGATAGGGGGTAAATTTGGTATTTGCTTGCCAAAACCACCAGTTTGCTGCTGTCTTGGCTTAAGAAAATCCCCGCTGGCTCCGTATCGTTACCTAAATTGATTTTGGAGACGACCTGGGCGTTTTGGGGGTTAGCATTTATGATGTAGACTGCGTTGTCAGCTTCCGAAGGGGAGCCATAGTAGTTGTAGCCGCCGTTTTGGATAGATGAAACCGTATAGATGTATTGTCCATCGGTTTTGACGGTGTCGGCTTCATCTACGCCTGCAACTTGAATGTTGGTAGTAGAGTAATCATTCGATGAAACCCCATATTCAGCGGGCGCCTGCAGGGTGCCTGTAGCTCCAGTAGCCCCTACGGGACCTGAGGAAGTTGAGGCAGGCGCAGATGTGGGGACAAGTTTAATTGAACTGAAAAATTTGGCGTCTAAAGGTCCGCCTCCAAAAGATGATGAGCCGCTATAAGAGTTGGTGGTGAGGAAGTTTTTGAGGTCATCAAGAGAGGAGAAAGTTTGCATTCCTGACACGGTGGGCACCTGTGCTGGTGGATAAAATATAGGGGCAGCGCCGAAAGCGTAAACCATGGTAACTAATACTAGTGCTGAGAGAACTGCGACTGTGCCGTAGATTTTGGTTTTTTTCTTGACTTCTTTTTGGACCATACTTTTTTCTCCTGACTGTACAATGGGTATGTTTTTATTTTATGCTAAGCCCGCGAACAAGCTGTTCTAACTTTTAGAATGGCCGCATCTCCCATACACGGTAAGCTTCGTACCAGAAAACCGCGCAGACGATGGCACCAAACGAAATGATAAACAAGTTGTCACGGGTGAAA
>JBJKPJ010000297.1:0-3275 GCA_046706605.1 Bathyarchaeia archaeon
CTTGCCATTTTGGAAGCGATTTCAGGCAAACCCTTTTCGCGGTTTTGGCTGCATGGTGGTCATCTGTTTGTGGATGGGAAAAAAATGTCCAAAAGCAAAGGCAACGTGTACTCCCCCAAAGACTTGCTTGGCAAAGGCTACAGAGGGGAGCAGATTCGGTTCAGCCTTATCTATGGACACTACAGGAAAAAACAAAACTTCACTTTCGAAAAACTCGGTAAAACCAGCGAAAAACTGGATTTGTTGCGGAAAATGGTAGCGGAATTGCAAGAAGTTAAACCCAAAAGCCAGACGGGAAACGGAAACGGGTTTGAACGCAAAATAACTGCGGATTTTGAGGCGCATATGGATGATGATTTGGATGTGCAGGGTGCTTTTGACAGCCTATACAAAACGGTTATTGCAATTTATAAAAAAAGAAAAATGCTTAGCGCCCAAGAGGAAAAAAATGTGTTAGCTAGCTTGAAAAAAGTGGACAGCGTGTTTCAATGTATCTTTTAGGTTAAACTAAGTCGCCAATAAGTTTGACTCTTGCAAGGGTTTCTTCGCGGTGGGGTGCCATCTCTAATTCTTCGGTGAGGTCTCTGCCTGCGTCATGCATGCCCATGTGGTCGCCTTCTACCCAGAAGCTGCTGTCGGTTACCTCATAGTCTATACCTTGCTAGGCTATGTAGGCAGGTTTACCGTTTTTCCCGTTGCTTTCCTGTAATTCTTGCGGGGTTATCTTTTTTGGTTGAGACAAAAAATTCACCATTCCTTTAAGCTTTAAGATTACCCATTGGTTTTAAACTTTTTTGGGCAAGCAAGCTAATTGCGGATGCTGCCGCCCGAGGTAGCTTGGTACTGTGCGGTTATATTGATGCTGCCAAGGTTGGTGCTGCAGTCAATTTCGATGTTGCTGTCTGCTGGGTAATTGTTTGATTGGATGGGCGATTGGTTGCCTGAAAAGTTTTGCACATCAACATGGATGTTTCCAAGGTTAGTGTGCGAAGTTACTCTCCCCCGACGTCACCGCTGATTTGCAAGCCCACGTTAGCTGAACCCAAAGATGTCGCTGCGTTCACAATGAGGTTTCCCTGCATTGCGTCTGCTTGGGTTATGTCCATGTTTACTGTCCCTGCGTTAGAATGCAAATCAACTGTCTGGTTGCCAATAACTGTTGCTTGCAAAATCCCGAAATGAACTGTTCCTAATTGAGTTTTAAGTGAGATTGGACCTGTGATTGTTGCGTTCTGCAAATCGGCTTCCACTGTTCCTGCGTTGGCTTGAAGGTTTATGGATTCAAACGTTGCAGGCTCATCCGCAGATAAACTTACCTGCCCAGAGTTTGAAGTTATGTTTAGGTTCAGGGTTAAGGCGGGGTTAATGTATACAGTGCAGTTAAGGGTGAAGCTTGAAAAAACCGTTGACTCAACTATTTTGGCAGTCACAGTTAAGGCACCGTTCTGGGTGTTATTGTAAAATTCCACTGTGACTGGGCTGCTGCTTTCGCCGCCAAATAGCCGTTTTGCACCTTGCCCTTGAAGGGAAACCAAAAAGTTATCGTTGTTTATTTTTTGTGCGATGACATTTACTGTGCCATCAGTTTGGATGGTGAGGTTTAGTTTGTTTATGTTAACGGTGTTATCTTGGTATGTTTGGTTAACAGCTACTGTAGCAAACGGCGCGGAAAGCACAATAAAAGCAAACACCCCGACAATCAATACTGCGGATAACACAATGGCAATTAGGATTATGGGGTCATTTCTGATGGGTCTTGGCGCTTGATGGGGCGCTGGCTGTGCGCTTAGGATTACGGGGGTTCCGCATTTGTGACAGAAATGCGCATCCTCTTCCAGTTTGGTTCCGCATCTACGGCAATATGGCACTTTTCATACCTCAAGTACGGGTATGATGCTTTCAAAATTTAAGCCTTGCCGAGATGGGTCTCCAAAATTCGATTTTGGGTTAAGTTCTTCTCGAGGTCTCCTTTAACACCGTTTTCTAAGTTTGCTACTACAATAAACAATAAATTATTGCATTTTTTTAATAAAAAAAGCAATTTTATCTGACATATACAGGATTTTTGCAAAATTTTAAATACACATAAACAATAACTCAAAACGAGAAAATGGGCTGAATAGGTGCTGGTACACTAACATAATAATCCATAAAGCAAAGAGTTTTGCATTTTCTCTTTCTCCAAAACCAGCGCCTCAGCAAACCCACAAACATAATCCGCAGCTGAACTTTTGATTTCTGCAACTAGTACTTTTAAATAGGGACAGCACTAAACGATTGTTGATGATATCCTTGCCTGAAAAAGTTCTGGTTACATCCGCTTGGCCCTACATCAACGTGACCCCTCACCTCGGCAATTTAGTCGGCTCAGTCCTCAGCGCCGACGTCACCGCACGTTACTACCGCCTCAAAGGCGCCGACACGTTGATGGTCAGCGGCTCCGACACCCATGGCACCCCCATAGAAGTGGAAGCCATAAAACAGGGCATCACCCCCAAGGAGCTAACTGACCGCAACCACGCCCATGTTTCTGAGCTTTTCCGCCGCTGGGACACCTCCTTTGACAACTACACAACCACCGAGAGCCCCGTCCACAAAAAGTTCGTTCAAAAAACGCTATTGGAGATCCAAAAAAACGGGTACATCTTCTCTCAAGACACCCAGCTTCTTTACTGCGAGCATGACCAGCGGTTTTTGCCTGACCGTTTTGTAGAAGGCAAATGTCCTTACTGTGGCTGCGAGAAAGCCCGCGGCGACCAATGCGACGCTTGCGGCAAACTCTTGGAGCCAACCTTGCTTTTAGAGCCGTATTGTGTCATCTGCAAAAACAAACCAGTGGTAAAAACCACCAAGCACTGGTATATAGACCTCTCCAGACTTGCCGAACCCCTCTCAGAGTTCCTCAGAGAAAACCAGCAGCTTCCCGTCAACGTGAAAAACTTTAGTTTAAACTGGATAAAAGAAGGGTTAAAACCTCGGGCTGTCACACGCGACGTTGAATGGGGAATACCCGCGCCCTTTGAAGGTGCCGAAGGCAAAACCATCTACGTTTGGGTGGACGCGGTGCTTGGCTACGTTTCCGCAACCATAGAACAGTGCCAGCGGATGGGGCAGCCTGAACGGTGGAAGGAATGGTGGTTTGATAAAACCGCAAAAACCCTCTATTTCGTGGGCAAAGACAACATTCCATTCCACACCATAATCTTACCCGCACTGCTTTTGGCGTCAGGTCAAGGCTACAACCTACCATGGAACGTTTCCGCCACGGAGTTTTT
>JBJKPJ010000298.1:0-7928 GCA_046706605.1 Bathyarchaeia archaeon
TAGCCATTCCCTTTGGCTTGAGCGTAAACGTATACGGGTTTTTGCTTTCGTTGCTGCTTTACGCTTTGATTGGAATCACGATGGCATCTATTTCATATGGGTTTGCTCTAATCTACAAAGTTGAGGACCCCCTAGCTCCAACACTCAACACTATAGCGTTGCCCGTTTCCCTGCTCTCTGGCATAATTCTTCCGCTTGCTCTTGCACCGCTGTGGATTCAAGATTTGGCGAAGATTAACCCTTTCTCCTATGCAGTTTACGCTACTCGAGCATTGTTCGCAGGTAACTTGCAAAGCCTAGACGTTGTGACAGGGTTTGCCGTTACCATTGTACTCTCAATTATAGTGTTCCTTTGGGGAGTAAGGTCACTTAGAAAAATGGCATCATAACCTTCAAAACAAGACTTTTTCTCGAGTTTTACCATACTTGGGCCAGATTCACAGTCCTTCAAAATTGCAGAACGCGTCTTGACCCTCGAAGACAATTTAAAATTGCGCTTAAACTCTGGCTCTCTACCAATTCTATCTCGATTTTCGCTCATTGAAGGTGATAATTTGAAAACTAAGCCGAGCGGCTACTCAAATAGCTATAACTTAGAGCCTATTTATCCAAAAAGCAATGATTAAGCTTTATTTGGCAGAAGTGGCAAAGTGCGGAGGGTGAGGTTTACATTCACGATTAAATTTCACGCATGAAAGCCCTTGAAATCTGATCAGAAAAGACAGCCCAGCAGTTATTGTGTCGAGGCATCTTGAGCGCTGAAGGCACATTCTAAAGCATTATTGATTATTCAAGTCAAGAAACCTGGACTAAACGCTAAGTGCTTAGTCAAGAAACGTTGACAAAAACCCTTTTATTATAAACTGTTCAGAGAGTAAAATTGGATAAACATGAGCAAAGGCTGCGCTTTATGGCTTCTTATCCTTTTTCTATTAACATCAAGCATGCTTGCGGCCAAGCCTGTTTCTGCTGATCAAACGGTTGGAAACATATGGACCGAGTTGGCACCGATGAATTTGGCAAGATCAAATTTTGGCGCTGCTGTCTTAGATGGGAAAATCTATGCAATTGGAGGCTCCGACGAAGTTGCCACTGGCGGCAATGAAATAATGCCTGCGACCAGTTTCTCGGGTGGCGTGGTGAGCACAAACGAAGTATACAATCCTGCCACGAATAATTGGACTTTAGAGGCATCGATGCCCACGCCAAGAGAGGGTTTTGCAGTCGCGACGTATAAAGACAAAATTTACTGCATTGGAGGCAGCACGCAAACTGGCTGGGCTGGCACTGTTGGCGTCAACGAGGCCTATGATCCTGCGACAAATACATGGCAAACAGAAGCCGCGATGCCTTATTCGGTAATGAATTTGCAAGCAAATGTCGTCGATGGCAAAATATACTGCATAGGCGGAATAGACGTCAACGGAACTGGGTCCCGAGCAAACCAAGTTTATGATCCAGCCACCAATACCTGGAGCGAAAATGCTCCCCTGCCGACTTCTACATTCGGGTATGCATCAGCTACGTGTAACGGTAAAATATACGTCATAAACGGGATCGACTGGTATAGCATGTATGGGCTTGATCTTACCCAAATCTATAATCCTCAGAATGACACTTGGAGCTTAGGTGCTAAACCTCCTCATCCTGCAAGCGAATTCGAAGACGGAAATTATGTTGGAGCGGTAACTACGGGGGTAATGGCTCCAGAGAGAGTTTATGTTTTGGGCAGCTATACGCAGATCTACAACCCAATGACTGACACTTGGTCCTCGGGAGAGGCAATTTCTCCTTCGAGAGATGGTTTTGCAGTTGTCAATGTAAACGATCAACTTTACGTTATGGGCGGCTCAACAATTACTGGTGATTTGAACGCAGAAGTTGCAACTGAAACCGAGTTTAATCTGACCCAGCTTTATACTCCTGTTGGTTACGGGACGCTTAGACCTGAAATTTCAATTTTGTCCCCAGAGAATCAGACATTTAATGAGTCTATCGTTAATCTCGTTTTTACGGTTGACATGGGAGCTAGCTGGGAAGGCTATAGTCTTGACGGCAAAGCAAACGTTACATTGTCAGGCAATGTAACTATAGACGGAATTCCAAATGGCTTGCACACAATTGTAGTCTACGCCAATGACACTTTCGGAAACATGGGTGCATCACAAACTGTCAACTTCACTATCGCTAAGCCAAAAACACTCCTATACTCAAATGCGATGATAACTGCCGTTTCAGGAGCGGCGGCAGTGATCGTGGTAATTACAGTTTTACTCATCTACTTTAAGAGATGGAAACACTCAAAACATGTCTATCCAACTGCCTCAGCGACACAGGCATCCTAACCGCGGTCTACACCTTATAGGCAATTGTTAACAACTTTCTTTTCTTCTCAGGCGATTTGGAGTGTAGCCACAATAAACCTGTAGTGGTTTTTCCGGCGACCGCGTTTATGACCCTGGCAAAGGTGTCCCAAACCAATGCATAGTCTGCGTTCTATTCAAACGGTCGATGGTTTTGTCTTCATTAGACGACAACATTTAACTAATTATTAAGCGTTCTTCTATCCCTATTTGCATAGATAACACATAATAGAGCTCAATTTCGCAAATGGGGCAAAGTGCGGAGGGTGGGATTTGAACCCACGAACCCCTGCGGGATAGGAGCCTCAGGGCGCCAAGCGCCCAATTTTAATCGTTTTCCACGTTTGCCACAGCAAAGGACTGCTGCGCCAGAATGTATTGATTATGCATCTTTCAAAGAATGGCTTTATGCAAATTATCGACCATTCACCGCTCGTCCAGTTCTAGCTTATGCATCAAAGTACGGATATTTACTTCAAACGGGAAACCTGAGTATGCTCCACTCTTTCAGCGATGGTAAACGTTCTGCTGTGATAAAGGCACTTTGTACATTAAGCAAATTTCTCGGAATGCACACAGAGTATTCGGCGATGATTAAGAATTATGGATTGAAATGGGCAGGGCGAAGCGATGATGACATAATTATTGACCGTCTAAGTAAAAACACAGATGTAAAACCTCTGCTCGAATGGATAAGGAACGCTCGGAAAATCAGTGAGTTAACGCACCTTATTGATTTAATGATTGCAACTGGTTTGCGTCTAATAGAAGCAATAGAATGCTACCGATTGATAATTGAATTGAGCCAGAAAGGGATTTTGAGCAGCTATTACAATATTGAGCGTCAAATTTTTGAACATTTTCGTTTCAAATCAGTGTTTATCCGCAACAGCAAAAAAGTCTTTATTAGTTTTGTACCTTACCAAATCGTTGAAGCCATCACCAAAGTCGAGCAGCCAATAAGCTATGACCGAGCTCAAAAATTAGCAGAGTGTCACCTTAAAAAATTGCGCTTTGCAGACATTCGGGAGCTTTATGCAAGCATTTCGGTCAAGAATTTAAGAGAAAGCGAAATAGATTTTTTGCAGGGACGTATTTCATCCCGCGTCTTTTTGAAAAACTATTTTAATCCGCAATTTATAGGAGACCTACAAAGCAGAGCATTGAAAAACGCAAGTGAACTCTTAGCATTCTGTATGTGACTTCTCGGGTTTACTTCATCAACACCTATACAAAATGCCCTTCTCTCTATAATTTCATATTTGTCTATCTGACTTCAATAATAAGCTCCGTTTCTTTTTCTGCAAGCTTGCGTTCATTTACAAAGCAATGGATTTTGTACGTTCCGACTTTCAACGGAGTGAGAAGAATATCAAACCAAATTGAAGAGTTTACATGGATATAATCAATTGACATTGAAACCCCTGTGTAATTTGGATAATCGGAAATGCTTTGTTGAATTGCAAGATCAACATCCTCAGTTTCATCTACTTGAAATTCAGGCGGGAACATCAAATTTACCTCGACATTTTCTCCCATGTCATACCCATTATTATCAAGCGACACAGTGATTTTCTTAGGTTCTTTCAGTTTCAAACTTATCTTGTTTTGACCATTTTCGTAAAACACGACCTCAAAATCAGGCATCGGTATATTAGTTGCGGCAAAATCGATAGACCGTAGAGTTAAGAAGATTCGGTAAGTTCCAAAAGCCAAAAATAGAGCAGATATGGCAAACGTAATGATTTGAATAAACAAATCTCCTGTTGTAAAATTAGATGAAATTACAACCAACAGACTCACGAAAAAAAACGCCGATGGATAAAATACTGCCCCTTTAACGTTTAAGCAAAATAAGTTGCTTCTGTAAGATTGCTCTTCGCGTTGAAATCTGTCAAGCTCTTCTTGTATTGGTCCTATGTTTTCTTTTGAAAGTCCCTTATTTTCTTGAATTTTTTTTATTCGTGCCTCGGTTTCTTCCAATCGTCGCTTAATATACAGTGCGCTCATCTTTAATTGTGAACCGAGTAAAGAAACCGAGATAGTATAAACTGCAATGTCAACCGCTAAGAGAGCAATTGCAAGATTGGTAAGCAAATCACTTATTAGCAATTCAATCGCGTAATCATCTTGCACTTCTTGGTTTAAAAAAGATTTGGCAAAGGGTTTTATTCTCTATCCTTCATTTACACTTTGTATGCCCCCTTATCGACGTAAAAAAGTTACTTTCAAGGCTACTACTATGGTAAATAGAAGAGTTGGTGTTAGCTTTAGAACAAGTACAGGACGAAGAGTTTCATTCGTCGCAAATAAGAAAATCCCAAAAAGGCAAACTGTAACCTTTTATGCTAAAAGAAAACGCAAGTAATTTCTTTTTAATGAACTTAAGCGCCGTGGAGCTTTTAAAGGCTAAGTTATTCGAGAAAGAGTAAGATTAGTTTTGGTTGTATGATTCCTTAAAAAGAAGGTAATTTGTAATTTAGTAGTAGAATCGACTTTTATTGTTTTTAGAACTTTTAGTAAATTATAATCGACTCGATAACTATAAGAAAACTAAGCCTTTTTCTTATCTGTTGCTTTGTGAGGCATAACTGTAGAAGCAGCTGAGCGGCTAGCTGAAACAGCAACAACACTGTTTTTGACAACATTCTCTCCAAGTTTTGAAGGGCTCAAGTTAATTTCAGGGGTTCCTACACGTGAAGCAAATCTGCCATATTTTTCAAGCATATCTTGAACATATGGAGAATCAAGGCGGGACACTTTTGGTAGTTTTTCAATTTTAGCTTTCTCAATAGTTTGAATGTTGTTGAAATTAAAGCAAAGCCCGAAAGTATTTCCTCCTTCCTCAAAGTTCCACAAGAAGAAAAGGCTTTCTGGCATTTTTTGTTTGCCAAAAATATAGCGTTCCTTAATAAGTGTAACAGTTTTGTCGGGATCGCCTCTTTGAGCTGTTTTCTTAACTGTACCATCTATTAGGTATGGAGGATAGCTGGTATCTCCAAAACAAGTTTCCAATACTGGAAAACCTATGCAAGTTAGAACTGTGTCTGTCTTGTTTTGGACCAGGTCGCAAACGGGGGTTATTACAATTGCGTAATCATCGTATTTCTTTGATCCCGATATTTTGTAAATATCGCCCGTCCAAACTTTTTCTCCGTTGGGTTGGTAATACATTAGTTTGTTATTCATCGAAATGTGCTCTTTTCGTGGATAATCCTCTAAATCTTCAGGTATTTCGTGATATACTTTCTTAACTAATTCACTGAGTCCATTAAATTCTGATGGTTCGGATACTCTTCGAGAGATTAAACGCATCAGTGTCATAACTAACTCACGAGCTGCTGAATCCTCTCCAAAATCTCTACAAAGTGACTTGACTATAGATACTACTGTACACTTAATCCCCTCTGTAACCACGTCTTTAAAGGCTAAATCTTGTGCTTTGTCAACAACATTCTCCCAATTTATCAATAAGTTCAAAACAACATCGTTTTCAATAGTCGTATCAATTAAGGTTTTAAGAATCTCTTTGCTTCCCAGTTCTTCTTGTTTTGTCAAACCTTTTTTGGACACCAATCCACATAATGGTGTTTCCATGTGGTCACAATAATAGCCTTCAAAGTTGCCAGGATCGTCGTCAGTGTAGTCATTTGCCATTAGAATAACAATAAAAGGACCAGGAACTTTGGCTAACGCCTTCGCAGCTAATGCATAGTAAGTTTCCCCTTGTGCTCTAGAGCCTTTACCAGATAAGTCGATATCTAAGACCACAACTCTTATGTTTTGCACATCTGGGAATTTATCATCTTTTCCGTTCCAATATTGGACAGCCATACCGCTTTTAATCAAATTGCTAATGGCTCGCTTTACCTCAGTATATTTATCATCTATGAACAGAATTTTTCCCGTATTAACTGGCATTTTCTGCTTCACTCGCTTTTTTCAGTACTATGCCTATATTAGCTCCAGAAAGTAATCCAGGCATAGCGTTTTTAGAAAATATCTTCAATTTACCCCAATTCATCTTGACGATTCTATCTGCTATGTACAAACCAAGCCCCATACCGTTGGGTTTTCTCGTAAAGAAAGGAATAGTTACAACATCTATACTATCCTCAAAACCAGGACCGTTGTCACTTACAATGATTGAGCAGGTTTTCTCGTCAGGAACAATAGAAATTTTTACTTTTCTATTATCCATTTTATTTCCTTGCAACCAATAGAAGCTGTTATCCAAAAAATTTAGCAGTATTATTGTTATTAATCTATCAGAACCTTTAACTCTGTAAGTCTTTGTCTCCGTTGTTTCGATTTCAATGTTATTTCTCTTGAATTTGAACTTCATTAGGTCCGTAGCGTCTCTAACAACTTTATTGGGATCAAAATCTTCACCTCGACTGGTCTGTTGCATAAGCTTACCAATGCCGCTAACGATAGAATCGGCTTGACGTACAATTGCTAACAGACTCACTGCATTTTCTGGAGCTATGGAGCCATCCTCGCGTCTTCTTTTGAGAATATGTAACATTTCATGCAAAGCTCTCTGAACTTCATGGGTCGGCATCATGTAAGTTAAGCCGATGGAAGCTGCCACTAAAAGTGGTTGCTCATTTTTGGATAACATTCTGTCGAAAACAGTCTTAGTGTCCGTAATCAATTTTTGAGCTTTAAGTTTTGTTTCTGCGTCGGTCTTTTCGGAATCTAGAACTAAAGTAGACAGCGCTGCCATATTCTGAGCAAATGTGGTTTTGTAATAGTTATCTCCGTGCAGACGACCTGTGATCTCTTTAACTTTAGTTCTATCCTGTAGTCGCTCTGCTTCAAAGGTAATTATAACTTTCTTGATGAGATTTACAAAGTCTTTGAATGCTTGATTATCTATGAGACCTTCTCTATCTGTCTTGTCGAGCAAAAACGGATTTGTTTCAGAAGAGATCTCTATTGCAGCTATCACCTGATTTCTGCTTAAATGATCCTGAAATCTTTTTACCCGTTCAAGATCCATGCTAAGCCAATCGTTGTCGTCATTCCCATAAGGCAGTACCCTGAAGTTATCCCTAAAAACCTTGACACCTGTGTTTGGCTTAATCAGATCGGTGTAAACTGATGTGTCACCGAAAACCGCTTTCTTATCTTGAGTACCTAAGTCCCAGGAATAAAGCCTTAGTTTGAAAGGTCCGCAAACAGGTTCCTTGCCCGCTGTAAAATAATTTAGGTCTTTAACGGATGTGATAATGTCTTTTTTCCGTTTCATTTGTAAATCGGGTCTTCTAAAAGAATAGCTTCCTGTGAGTTGTCCTTTTTCATTCACCTGTCCAGTGAGAATATATGTAGCTTTTTCTACAATTTTAACAATATCCACAGTTCTGACAAACGAAGCCAGAGGATCATCTATGTGTATATCAATAGTGAATGTTGATAAGTCAGCAAACGGTGATCTGAGAGCATACAGGCTGCGCTCTACTCTCTGAATCATTTCTTTGGTCCAGCATCTTTGAAGATGACTTATTGTTATACAAGTTCCATGAGTCCAGTTTGGGTCATTAAATATCTCAGGGGATCTTG
>JBJKPJ010000299.1:0-4217 GCA_046706605.1 Bathyarchaeia archaeon
ACTAACAATAGCCGTCACTGACTCTAACGGCAACTGCTATGACAATGGCACTACAACCACTAACGCTATTGGCTTCTACAGTTTGACATGGACGCCGATTATTTCAGGAAATTTCACTGTTACCGCAAGCTTTGCGGGTACACAATCGTATTATGGGTCATCGGCTAACGCTGCCTTCTACGCGAGCGAGGCAGCACCATCGGCAACACCGACCACAGAACCAGCAACTGGTTTAGCAACAATGTCAGCGCTATACATGGGGATCGCTATTGCCGTAATCGCTATAATCATCGCAATTGCAGTTGCAACAATAGTATTGCTCAAAAAGAAACCATAGAAACAAAAAATTCTTTTTCCCTTTTTTTAATAGGCTCACTCAGAGTTTTGTATACGCATCTTCTTCTATTGTTCATTAAGAAGGTTCAATTTCATTTACCCCTCTCCACTATTCTGTGACGTCTTTTGAAGCAGTCTTTTAAATACCAAAAAAGCGGTTTTGTTAAACCCTTTCAAAATGGGGGAGAAACAAGATGATAAGAACCGAGTTAGCCAAACCTACCACACAACAATGTCTCTCATTAAACCTAAGAGGTATAGATAATTTTTTTCCAGGCTTTACCGAAGGTGATTTTTCAGTAATTAATGGCTCATCAGCTACAGTTTTCGCTTCATTGTTATGTGTCAGGGCGCAATTAACATGCCAACTAGGCGGATTAAACAGTAGTGTCGTGTTTATTGAAGGCGGAAACACCTTTGAGTTATACCAAATTGCAAAACTAGCCCGTATGCACTGTCTTGAACCCAAAAAAGTCTTAGATAACATCTACATTTCAAGAGCTTTTACCGCTTACCAAATGGTTGCACTAATAATGCGCAAACTCAAATCTGCCGTTGAGAAATTTAATGCAAAACTAGCCATCATATCTGACCTCTCAGGCTTCTTTTTAGACAAAGACATTCCCGAATATGAGGCAACAAGAATGTTTAGCCAAGCAACGACGTACCTTTCAAATTTTGCCAGAGAAAAACGCCTCATCATAATAGCGACATATCTTCCACACCACAACAACAAACTAAACAGCGTCCTTAAGATGCTAGCAACAGCGCGGGCAAATGTTGTGTTATCGCTAAGTAAAACAAAGCATGCGCGATTTATACACTTAGAAAAGCACCCCTATCTAAAGTTAGGTTCAGCAGAATTGCCCTCTTACACTGTTCGTTTAACTGATTTCATGGGAGAGCGCGCGTAATGGGTAAAACAGTTGAATCCTATCGCATGGCACTTGAAGATGAGATTAACCGCTGGAGAGGTTTTGAAAAGGCTCTGCGCATTGAGGATCGACAGGCGTTTGAAGCAGTGATGGATGCATGTCGAAGTTATGCATCAGCTGGAAGTAACGCCACTCAGCCTATACTTTTTGAGCCTATGGTGATTTCGATTTTGGTAGCCCAACAAAAGAAGATACTTCAATTAGAGAAGAAGATAGATGCAATCTCACAATCAAAGACGAGTTAGGGGCTGGTTGTTTGATGTTTACCCTTCTGTTTTTGGAACTATGGCGGTTTGGGTAATATCTGAGACTGGCGAAAGGGTTAGACTGACTGACAAGTTTGAGCCCAAAGTTTACATCTCAGGTAAACAGGAGGGTATAGAACGCTTAGCAAGCGGATTTTATGCAAACCAATCGATTGCTTCATGGGATTTCGTGGAAAAATACGCAAATCCAACTGACGCCCAAAAATCAAGAGTATTAGAGGTTACACTAAAAGACTGCAGGAAAATTCCCTCCTTTACCAAGCAGATACTACGGTTAGGCGATTTCCTTCGTTTTGCGGTACATAATTGTGATTTGCAGGGTGATAGAATGTACCTTTTTTCGCATGACCTTTTTCCTCTGGCTTTCATGAAGGTTGAAAGTGAAAAATTAGTTCTCAAGTATCAGCTGCTAGATAATGTTGAGAGCACAAACTATTCTCTGCCGCCTTTGAGGATTATGAGGTTAGGTTTAGATGTCGCTAAGAAAGCTAAGATCGCCAGTCTGGAAGACTCTATAGGCAGCTTTCAAATAAAGCAAGAAGGGCAATCAATCGTCCTTGATGGGGGCACAGAAGAAGATAAACTGCTTAGTTTAGTGAAAGTCGTTAGACAATTAGACCCTGACATTCTTCTTACCCAAGGTGGAGATTCTTTCCTTTTTGCTTATTTAATCCAGCGCGCCAGCCACAACGGGATTTTAGACAAATTCATACTTAGCAGAGATAAAACACCCTTTGTTCCTAAACCCACCGTGGGCAGAACTTTCTTTTCGTACGGTCGCACTTTCTATAAGCCGTCTACGGTACGATTGTTAGGAAGAATCCACATTGATACAAGTAATACGTTCATTTTAAATGAGAGTAGTTTTCAGGGAATGTTTGAAATCGCTCGGACATGCCGTGTGCCCCTGCATATGGCGTCTCGTTCATCGATTGGTTCAAGCATGTCTTCATTGGAGTTTTACCAGGCATTCAAGGATGACATTTTGCTTCCAAGAAACAAGAGCATACCTGAAGCCTTCAAATCTGCTTATGAATTGCTGGTGGCTGACCGAGGTGGCTTTGTTTTTGAGCCAAAAGTGGGACTCCACGAAAAAATTGGGGAGGTGGATTTCTCTTCGATGTACCCCAGTTTGATGGTTAAAAATAACATTTCAGCGGAAACTGTGCTTTGCGAATGCTGCCCTGATTCTAAGCTGCGGATTCCTGAACTCAACTATAATATCTGTGAGAAACGCCGAGGAGTTGTTCCTAAAGCAATTGAACTTATACTCAAAAAGAGACTCCTCTATAAGCAACTTAAAGAAGAAACCCCAAATGCCCAGCTTAGAGAAGTTTATGATAATCGTCAGGTTGCTTTAAAGTGGATATTAGTAACTTGCTTTGGTTATTTGGGTTACAAGAATGCAAAGTTTGGTACGGTTGATGGGCATATTGGGGTTTGTGCGTTTGGCAGAGACACTTTTCTTAGGTCCACTCGCAGGGCTGAAGAGTCAGGGTTTGAGGTTGTTCATGGGATTGTGGATGCACTTTGGCTAAAGAAGGAAAACGCAACCATTGAGGATTACAAGAGGTTTTGCAGGCGAATCAGCGCTGAGGTTGGTGTGGCTTTGAATTTTGAGGGTAGATACAAATGGATTGTTTTTCTGCCGTCTAGGATGCACCCAAACGTTGGAGTATTAAACCGATATTATGGCGTCATGGAGAGTGGTAAAATTAAGATTCGGGGTTTAGAAGTACGCAAAAGAGATACGCCGAAGTTTGTTTTCGATGCTCAGACAGAGATGATAGATGTTTTAGCGCAGGCTGATAATGCAAGTGAGTTTATGCAAAAAATTCCCGAAGTAATAGAGGTTGTCAAGAAGTATCGTCAGAAATTATTGGATGGTGATGTGCCCGTTTGGGACTTGATTGTTAAAAAGCACCTTTCAAAGAATCCTAGACATTACAAACAGCATGTGAGCCAAGTTATTGCGGCTGAACAGTTGCTTGATGAAGGTGCCGAAGTTCATGCAGGCAACAATGTAACTTTTCTCTTTACTGATTCAGAAAGCAAACGTTACCGTCGGCGAGTCATGGCTGAACAACTTGTTGAAAAAGGAGTAAACGCTGACGTAAAGAAGTATTTGCTTTTGCTTTATGCGTCAACTGCAAACTTGCTTAGTTTCTTGGGTTATAATACTAAAATGGTTAGTGAAGCTGTTAATGGTTATTCTGGCAATAATACGTTGCTTAATTACTTGAGTTAGGGCTTTACTTAAACAGTGACAACTCATCGAATCTGGCTTTGAATTCGTCTGCGACTTCAACGGCAAAGTTTTTTCGCAAAAGAAGTGAGCCTTGGTGTGTAAAAAGTAAACCAAAAACGGTCGGGGAGGGATTTGAACGTGCCGTTAAGTGGTGATCATGCTTGTGGAGTTAACATCATGCAAACCCCATTTTTGTTTAGACTAAGGTATATTGAGGTATTCGTTTGATTTTTAGTAAAATTCTGACCATAGCACGGCTAAGTTAATAGTTATTTATTCGCCCCAAGGAAAAGGCAAGCAGAGAAACGCTTATTTGCCGGTTTTAGCGTCGTGGTTTGCTTTCTTTGCGGCGTTCTTATTTTTCAAGGATGGCATATTTTTATAGAAAAATATTATGAACGGAAGTTATTGATTAGTTTTTCCAAAAAAGTA
>JBJKPJ010000300.1:0-4799 GCA_046706605.1 Bathyarchaeia archaeon
CACTCTGACCGAGCAGAAAAACTCCGCGCTGGTTTTGAGGGCACACCGATTTATGATGAGACGATTCGGGAAGCAATGATTGATAAGGTGGATTTGCCTAAGGTTAAGCAGATTTTGCAAGACATCAAAGATGGCAAAATTGCGGTCACTACGGTTGTTCGGGAAAAGCCCTCGCCATTGGCTTACCATATTTTGGCACAGTACACAGACACCGCCGAACTCATGGCACCCGAACGGTTGCTGTTAACCAACATTGACCGCATGAAACATTCCATCGACGCACGAGTGGCCAAACTGCTCTGCATGAACTGTGGGGCTTGGACCAAACAAATCCGCATAAAAGACATCGCTGAAGAGCCACAATGCGAAAACTGCAACTCGCATCTGCTGACCCTGCTTTATCCAAGTCAAGACGCAGACAAACTGGCAGAGGATTTACGAAAACGCAAAGAAGGCAAAGACCTCACACCGGAAGAGCTAAAGGAACTCAGTAATGCCCGGCGGAAGGCGGATTTGGTTTTGAGTTATGGCAAGCAGGCGGTGCGGGCGTTGCAAGTGAAGGGGGTTGGTGCGGAGACGGCGTCGCGGATTTTGGGGCGGATGCACCCCAACGAAGACGATTTCTATATGGACCTGCTTAAAGCCAAAGTGCAGTATCTGCGGACAAGGGAATACTGGGACAAATAGGCTATTTAGCTGCTGAAGTGTTGACGCTAAAACTTGCTGTTTCCGTGATGTAGCTGTAGTCGTGGTAGTCGGCAAGTACCAGTATGGTGTGGTTGCCGTCTGGGATGCCAGTGAATTTGACGTTTATAGTGATTGCTTGGCTATGTGCACCGATGACTGGCTGATAGTTGATGGTGTAGATACGGTGGTAGTCGCCAAGCCAGTCGGCTTTGTAGTAGACACTGTTGATTACCCAAAACGCTGTGGTCACGTTGACTGTAAGGGTGAGGTTGCTTGTTTTGTAGGTTGTGTTTTGTGGAGAAACAACCGCTACTCCATTTGGGTATTTGACGGTTGGGTCGCCCCAGCCGACAGTTAACGCATTTAGTTCTGTTGGCACGTTTGGAGTCGCCGGCAGAGTAGGAGAAGGGGAAGGCGTCGGCACCTGTTCTGAATTGTTTAGAGCGATATAGGCGATGACTGCTACCGCAACTACCAAAACCAAGGCAAGTGCGGCTAGTGTGGTTCTCATCTGCTCTGGCCCTCATAATTATGAGGGCACGCTTCTTTTAGCTCTCCCCAAGGAACAGGCTGTTCCCCAAAAAGAACGATCAGCCAACACCGCTTGCAAGGCTTTAATAGGAAAAATGCTTGAATTTGATTAGCCATGTCAACAGCGAAACCACAGGAACCCAGAAAACTTAAACGTTCAATCGGACTTTGGAGCGCCGTAGCCATCAACGTTGGCGCCATCATAGGCGGAGGAATCTTCGTTGTCACAGGCATCACCGCAGGCTACGCAGGTCCAGCAATGGTTGTCTCCATGGTCATCGCAGGCATCATCGCTTTTTTAACCGCCACAAGCTTCGCCAAACTAACCGCATGGCAGCCAGTTGAAGGCAGCGTGTATGAATTTGGACACCAGTTAATTTCGCCTTACATGGGGTTTTTGGCTGGCTGGATGTGGCTGGTTTCAAACACCTTCACAGGCGCCGCCGTAGCCTTAGGATTTGCCTACTACCTAAACTCAGCCTTACCCAGTTTACCCGCAAACCTCACCGCCGCCGTTTTAGTCCTCGCGTTTACTGGGCTAAACTTGCTGGGAGCCAAACAATCAGCAACCGTCAACAATGTCTTGGTTACGGTTAAGCTGGTGGTTCTGGCGTTCTTTGTGATTCTCGGCTCCTTACACTTTAACGCAGGCAATTTTACCTCGTTTACGCCGTTTTCCAGTGGGGTTCTGTATGGAGCGTTTTTCATCTTTTTTGCTTACGGCGGCTTTGCACGAGCAGCAGTAGTGGCTGAAGAAGTTGTGGATGCTAAGCGGAACGTACCGCGTGCCATGCTGCTTTCGCTGGGAATTTCTATGGCAATTTACGTATTGGTGGGATTGGTTGCAGTCGGGTTGCTTGACGCTGGCGTATTGGCAGCTTCAGGCTCGCCGCTGAGTTCAGCGATAGGCGCGTCAGGCAGCTCGTTGGCTGTGCAAATCGTCGTGGTGGGCAGTTTGGTAGCTACCGCAAGCGTGCTGTTGACTTCAATTTTGGGGGTTTCACGCATGGCTTTCGCCATGGCAAGGCGCGGCGATTTGCCTGCTGGCTTGGCACATCTGCACAAAAAGTTCCTAACCCCGTACTGGACAATTACGTTAACAGGTGTACTGATGGTGTTGTTAGTTCTGTTTGTGGACCTAAAACCCGTGGTGGTAATCAGCACTTTTGCTTTGCTTTTCTATTATTCAACAACCAACTTTGCAGCGTACAGACTAAAAGAGGACAAAGGGTTTTGGCGCCAAACGGTTTTACCGCTGGCTGCTTTTGTTTCGTGTCTTTTGCTGTTGGTATTTGTGTTGTTTGCTTCTCCGCAGGCTTGGCTGGTTGGAGTTGTGTTTTTGGTAGCTGGGTCTGTTTACTATTTGGTACATAAACGGCGTTTGCTGGGCAAAAAACTGGTTGGTTTGCGATAAGGATTTTAAGGTTCAGCCAAAACGTATTGGTAGGAAACTGCTGTGCCCATTAAAGCCGTCTTGTTTGACATGTTCGATACCCTGATGCTTATTGAAAGAAACCATCAATTATATAGTCCAGCCTTAATGCGCGCCTACAAATACCTTAACCGCAACGGCATAAACGTCTCATTTGACAAGTTTAAAGAAGCCTACATAACGGCACGAGATGGCTTATATGCTAAGGCAGACTTGAATTTTGAGGAACCGCATTTTAATCTTCGAATCTCAGAAGCGCTTAAACTTTTAGGCTACAACTACAGCCAAAATAGTCCCATCGTGGCAGCGGCAACAAACGAGTTTTGTCACGAATTCCTGAAGTATGTCCGCATCGACCAAAACACAAAACCACTCCTAAAACAACTACATGGAAAATACAAGATAGGAATAATCTCCAACTTTGCAATCCCCGAATGCGTCCATGAACTCCTCTCAGCAGAGGAACTGACAGGGTTTTTTGATTTAGTTGTTGTCTCCGCCGCCGTGAACAAACGTAAGCCCCACCCAGAAATCTTCCAAAATGCACTAAAAGCTCTGGGGGTTTTGGCTTCAGAAACAGTTTTTGTCGGCGACACAGTAGATGCAGATATTGAGGGCGCAAAAGCAGTCGGAATAAAAGCCGTATATATTGAGCGCCGTGCTCAGCGATTTGATAAAATCGGTCCAGATCACACCATAAAAAGCCTAAATGAGTTGCCTTCAACTTTTGAACTATTTGGCTAAGTCCTCTTTTCAAACGCTTCTTTCAACCTGCTACAGAAAGCCTTTAGTTCGTCAACGAGAAAACTCTTTGAGGAAGAAGTATGCTTGTAGGCGTAATATCTGACACCCACGACAACCTGCCCCAAGTAGAAAAAGCAGTAAAACTTCTCAACGAAAAAAATGTGGGATTAGTTCTGCATGCAGGGGACTACGTGGCAGGTTTTGTGATTCCCAAATTCAAGCAGCTAAACTGCTACCTCGTCGGCGTTTTCGGCAACAACGACGGCGACCACGAACTGCTCAAAAAACGATTCAGCGAAACAATAAACTGCACCATCCACGACCGCTTCACTCAGGTAAATGTGGAGGGCTACAAAATTGCCCTGCTCCATGGGCACGAAACAGAACTTTTAACCGCTATAATAGAAAGCGAATATTTCGATGCTGTTGTTCATGGACATTCGCATATGTTGGGTGTAACTCAAAAAGGCAAAACATTAGTTGTTAACCCAGGCGAAGTCTGCGGATACCTAACAGGCAAACCCACACTTGCAATTTTAGACACAGAAAAACGCCAAGCAGAAATCGTTGACATCTAACTATTTATAGAAAACAACACTAGCCAATGCTTTTTTAATGATTCACTAATTTTGTTGCGTCAAGTTTTTGATAAGAGGTAAGCAAAACTGCTAACTCGCGGCGTGGGGTTTGCATTTTTTTAGTTAATTACCTATAAATCAGCTTAAGCTTGTTTTTTTGTGAAGTGAACAAATGTCGAACCAGTCCGACATCCCCACCGAGGCAGCCATGAAACTTAGAAACGCCATAAATTTTGAAATCACAGGCAAATATGAAAGCGCCCAAATCACAATAGATGAAGCGTTGGCAATCAAGGCGGACTACATTGACGCCTGGCTTGTTAAAGGCATACTTTTGGGGAAACTAGGCAAATGCAACGACGCACAGAAATGCTATGACAAAATCCTTGAAATCGACCCAAACTATGCAGACGCCTACCGTCTAAAAGCCGCCATGCACGCTTCCGAAAACCAATACGAAAAGGCAGCAGAGTGTTTTGGCAAGGCAGTTGTGTTAGAACCACATAACTTGGAGTTTCGACTGAGTTTGGCAGGGTGCCTGTCAAAGCTAAACCGCACTGAAGACGCACTCAAATGCTACGCCCAAGCAAAACAGCTAAACCAAAAAGACCCACAAACCGATTACTGCATTGGCTTAATATGGAACAATTTGGCGGACTACGAAAGGGCACTTGTCAGTTTTGAGGATGCCCTGCGGATTGATCCAGCCTATCAAAACGCGCTGTTGGGCAAGGGAATTATGCTGGCTAAACTGGGAAGGCAAAAAGAAGCTAAAGAGTGTGCAGACAAACTGCTAGAAATTAAAGGGCAGCAACCAGAGCCACAGC
>JBJKPJ010000301.1:0-1017 GCA_046706605.1 Bathyarchaeia archaeon
GTACTGGATTGTGGAGTTTGTTTGTTTAGCAGGTCGGGGTTTTTGTCAAAGACGCCTTTCTTTGGGGTAATCAGCCCGTAGTTCATGGGCTTGTAGGATGGACTTAACGCATCAAACGCATTTAGCACCCGTTGAACCATGTTGTCGCCGTGTTTGTCTAACACTGCAAAGGTTGTTTTCATCAAATTCACCAGTCAATAAGTTGCCTATGAATGTAACGAGCTGTTTTTCTATAAACCTTGGCTTTTCAAACCCACCATGGAATGCGGCAGGTTTTTCCTTCAAAAAACATTAATGTTTAATCAGCATAACCATAGCCTTGAGGAAAAAGCCTTGCCTATCTTGCCCATTGATACTGGACGTTACGGAACGCCCGAAATGCTCAATATTTTCGACGAAGAAACCCGAGTCCAAAAACTCCTAGATGTAGAAGCCGCCTTAGCCTTGGCGCATGCAGAAGTGGGAAACATCCCACAAAAGGACGCAGAAAAGATTGCGGCGATGGCGTCCACCAAATACGTCAAAGTGGAACGCGTCAAAGCCATCGAAAAAGAAATCAAACACGACATAGCATCGCTGGTCCGCGCTCTCTCGGAGGTGTGTGGTGAAAGTGGCGCATACGTGCATTTAGGCGCTACAAGTTATGACATTGTGGATACCGCCAACGCACTGCAACTAAAAGACGCCATAGCCGTGCTGGAAAGCCGTCTCATCCAATTCAAATGCATATTGCAAAAGCAAGCAGCCCAGTACAGCGCAACCGTCATGATTGGCAGGACTCACGGGCAACACGCCTTGCCCATCACGTTGGGCTTCAAGTTTGCTGTCTGGGGATACGAGGTAAATCGGCACTTGCAGCGTCTTGAGGAATGCAAGAAGCGGGTTTTAGCAGGCAAAGTCAGTGGTGCCGTCGGCACACAGGCAGGTTTAGGTGAGCATGGTCCCAAGATTCAGGCGCTTGTTATGAAGCGACTTGGACTTGGCACAGCAGAGATTTCCACGCAGATTGTTCAACGT
>JBJKPJ010000302.1:0-12473 GCA_046706605.1 Bathyarchaeia archaeon
CTCCCGCACTATTCATTATTTAGTCGAAGTTGCCATTTATACTATGTATATATTGAGTTGATAAGTGGTCTATTTATTGAGATAATGGATAGGTAATCTAAAAGCAAAAGAATAGCCGTTTTTTACATTATTTTTTGTGCATAGTAAAGGTAGTAGTGCATTAAATATGTACAAACAAATAATCTTAGATTTTAAATATGGAGAGCGGTAGATAGTTGTTATGGCATTTGAACTGATTCCTTTTCCAATTTCCATTCTCTTTGTTCTGGTCTTTGGTGTTGTCTGGATGGTAGTCTTGTGGAAGTTGAGAAGAAAAGCTAGAATCTACTCCATACTATTCAAAATTAGTTTATTTGCCATCTTAGCATTGCTAATAATTTTTATTTACACAATCTTAACAAAAAATAGTTTCAACTTAAAGATTATTAAATATGTGATAAACATGTAAATCAAACTATGATAGCAATCAATTACTAAGAACTAATTTTGAGGTGTTTGTAGAGCTTTTTTTATTTAAAATGTTTCATAGAACTTTGCGGGTAGTTATGGCATAAATTACTAAAACTATGGATATTCAGGCTCTATCTTTTGGTTTGTTTTTTGGTGATTTTATGTTTTGTGTTTGCTTGTTGGACAAATGTATTCTGGTATGTATTACGACACAATATACTTAAGTGTCTATTGTTAAACTACACATAAAGTGAGGGAATTTGCTCAAAAAAACCGTCCAGCTCCTACTAATCCTAACCCTAACCATATCTGCCCTAGTTGTAATCAACCAAAACACCTCACTTGCCTCCCTCTCGGATCCTGTAAGCCTCAAAATATGCGCCTACCCCCCCAACATCCTAGCCGACAATAAAACCTACAACTGCATTTACGTCCAGCTAATTGACTCCTCCGGCAAACCCGCGAGGGCTCTGGAAAACACCATCATCAGTCTCGCATCTTTCGACATCAACATAGGCACAGTGGACCCTACCCTAACCATACTCAAAAATACAACCTACGCCACGGCAAGCTTCACCGCAACCTTCTCGCCAGGTACAGCACAAATCTCAGCCTCGGCAAACGGGTACTCAACCGTCCAAACCTCACTTACTACAATCGCACCCTTCCCCTGTAACGTAGCAGTCTATGGCGTTCCCTCCACTCTGCCGGCTGACGGCGGAACATACAGTGCCATCATGGTTCAGCTTCAAGATTCAGATGGTACACCTGCAATTGCACCCAGAGGCGGCGTATTTGTCGCACTTTCCTCCTCAAACACCACAATAGGCACAGTTACCCCTAATGTTACAATAGCAGAAGGCAGCACTTACGCAATAGCAAACTTCACTACTCAATTGGCAGCGGGGACAACAACTATCACAAGTGTTCCCGAAATGTATGACTCAGAAACAGCGCTAATTACTACCACACCAGTAAACTCTAACCCGACGCAGCTTAATCTCTATGTTGGTCCCAACCAATTATTGGCTGATCGTAGCTCTTATAGACAAATTGTCGTTGAACTGCAGAATGGAAAATATTCTGCAATCTCGCCAACTGATATCACCGTTTTGTTATCGTCTAATGATCCAACAATAGGCAAGGTTGCTTCGCAGATAACAATCCCCGCACATCAATCCTTTGTAGTAACAGACTTTAATACAACTTACAGAGCAGGGAAAACAGATCTGACTGCAGTTGCAGATAACTTTGGGCGGGTTCAAGAAAGCATAACTACCAATGGTTTTACGCCCGCCAAGTTGATGGTTTACTGCCCTCCACTATTGCTTCCAGCTGATAATGGTACCTACCCCGCAGTGGTGGTGCAACTGCAAGACTTGCAGGGGCGGCCAGCTAAAGACTCCGAAGGTAATGTCACCCTAAAATTATTCTCCTCCCAACTAACCGTGGCTTCGGTTAATTCAACAATAACCATACCCTTCGGCGAAACCCAAGCAGTAGGCGACCTCAAAGTAACAAATTCTCCTGGTACAACAACCATCACCGCTCAAGCATCAAGCTACGCAACTGGTCAAGCTACGGTAACAACTTATCTTATTGATTTTCTGCCTATGCATGTGACGGGCAATACTTCGTTATCTGAAGTTAGCAATGGGCAAAACACAGATGTGACGGTTCACGTTACCGCTGATAATAATACGGTGAGTGGTGCTTCAGTGTCTTTCACTTCAGATAATGGGGGAACATTTAGCGCAACCTCTGACTTGGGCAATGGAAATTACAAAACCACCTACACAGCACCAAGTTTCACCCAAGCCACCAACTGCATCATAACTGCAAATGTCTCCAAATCAGGATACATAACTTCTCAAGCCACAATGCAAATAACCGTTTCACCCCCGCCGCCATCGCCAACACCCACCGCGACGCCGTCACCTT
Organism: Bathyarchaeia archaeon; assembly: GCA_046706605.1. Classification (GTDB taxonomy): domain Archaea; phylum Thermoproteota; class Bathyarchaeia; order Bathyarchaeales; family Bathycorpusculaceae; genus Bathycorpusculum. The sequence goes on from JBJKPJ010000302.1 coordinate 2,392, forward strand.
CGCCCACGCCTACCTCAACACCAACGCCGACTGCTAACCCAAACGAGAATACAAATCCAACTCAATCCTCGGAAAATACGACGGGAACTATACAGCTGTGTATTCAAGACTACAATGGTAACTCTTTGAGTAATGCCAATGTCACTTCAACAACACAGCCTAATGGTACAAAACCGCTTTCTGCCTTGTCCGATTCGTCGGGGTATGTTGTTTTCAAAAATGTCACTGTCGGTCAGTATCTTTTCAAGATTTTAAAAGACGGCTATGACCCGCAAACTAAGGCAGTCACATTAAATGACAACCCCGTAAACAGGACCTACGCCCTTGAAAGCCAAGCCGTTTCAGGGGGCGGTGCAGATTTGACTCTGCCCATAATCGTGGTAGTGGTCGTGATTGTGGCTGTGGTTGTCGGATTTGTTTTGTATAAACGGCGCGGCTCTGATGAAGACGAATACGAATACGAAGACGAACCAAGCTAGCCTGCACTCGCTACAACCGCTCCCAACACGTTATGTGCGGCGCTTTTGCGTTGGTTTGGCTGGAAGGTTGATGTGGAAAAAACTTCTTATGCTTAAGCGTTGAGTATGTTTTCAGGAGGGAGTGCGGTTAACTTTTCGTTTCCAAAACGAGAAATATCACTCTTAGCCCTGATGCTTCTATTTGCCTTTGCGGTTAGGCTGTTGCTGTTTCCTCTCCAAGGATATCAAATAGACATAGGAGACTTCACCTCTTGGTTTAACACCGCCGCTCAACATGGCATAAGAGGCTTCTACATCAACGCAGGATGGAGCGATTACCCGCCCTTTAACGTCTACATTTTCTGGGTGTTTGGCTCGCTAGCAAACGCAGCTTCAGCCATCGGTGTCCACGCAGCCACCATAGTAAAGTTAGTGCCTAACCTATTTGATTTAGCCACCGCCGCCGTAATTTTCTTGTTTGCCCGCAAACAGCTAGGCCTAAACCAAAGCCTGCTTGCCGCTGGACTTTACGCTTTTAATCCCGCGGTAATCTTTGACTCAGCTGTTTGGGGGCAGTACGACGCAATTTACACGTTCTTTTTGGTCGCCTCCCTTGTTTTGGCGCTCAAAAATAAACCTAAACTTTCCGCGGCGGTATTTGCAATAGCTTTACTAACTAAACCTCAGGGTATTGCGTTGTTGCCGCTTGTCGCCTACATGATTTACCGCAAAAACGGATTGCGAAACCTGCTGTATTCTATAGGCGTTTTTGTTGCCACAGTGTTTGTGGTGATTTTGCCTTTTGACTGGCAAGGCAACCCTATTTCTTTTCTTAGTAACATATACTTTGGTGCTTACGCGGGGTACCAGTACACTTCCATTAACGCCTTCAATTTGTGGGGAATGTTTGGGCTGTGGGTTCCTGACGGAAACCTCTACATTTTAGGTTGGGTGCTTTTTGGCGCGTTTGCTGCTTTCACTTTGTTTGTGCTGCACAAGCGGTTCAAGACCTCGGGCGATGCGTTGGTCTTGTTCTGTGCGTTTATGCTGTTTTTTGCATTCTTTATGTTGCCTACTCGTATCCATGAGCGGTACCTGTTTCCAGCAGTTGCCGTTTTAGCGCTGATGTATCCACTGTTTAAGCGTGCACGGCTGTTTTATGTGGGTGTAACTGCAACGGTGTTTGCCAACGAGGCAGTTGTTCTTTTTGCGCTCAACGCTGCTTACCCCAATTTTGCAGATTTAAATGGCAATCCCGCTGTTTTGGTGGTAAGTGTTATTAATTTAGTTCTGTTCCTTTATGGTGCAGTGGTACTGTGGAAGGAGTTTTTGGGAAAACCAGAAGTCAAACCCGCCGCTGCCACCTCAAGTCAGCCCCAACAGGCAGGTAAGCCGCCATGAATCTGGAATTAAACTTAACCAAAAAAGACATAGCCACGATGGTTTTGTTATCCATTGTCTTTTTCGGTATTGCTACATGGAACGTAGGCAGCGTTACCTACCCCACAACAGATTGGCAAAGCACCGCACCACAAAATTTCTACGTTGACTTAGGCTCAGTTCAGCAGGTTCAAACAGTTTATTTCTGGGTTTACAGCGGCAACGCTTCAGTCAGCGTATATTCGGGAGTTCCTGAGAACTGGAGCTACATTGGCGACTTCAATAATGGCCTTCAGCCCAGAGGCACCGACTACATGGTTCCACAGTCTATGTCGCTTAACGCTAACACGCGATATCTGGATTTCAACGTAACTCCCACAAACTATGACACGCGCCCCGACTTTTACTGGTCAGTTCCTAACCCCTCTGACAAATTGCCTTCACCTTTTATTCAAGTCCTTGAAATTGGCTTGTCAAACCAAGACAACCAACAAATCCCCATCGCTGGAATAACGGGCGTAAACAACACTGACGCAACAATAAATAGACTGGTTGATGAGCAGACTAAACTTCAGATTCCACCAACTTACATGTCTAAAATGTATTTTGACGAGGTCTATTTTGCTAGGTCCGCAGTGAACTTTGTTCATCACCAGATTCCAGACGAACGGACTCACCCTGACCTTGGGAAACTGATTCAGTCCGTTGGGGTGGCACTGCTTGGGGTGACGCCGTTTGCTTGGCGCATCATGGGCGTAATATTTGGCACATTCATTATTGCGCTAATGTATTTGATTGGCAAGAAGCTGTTTGGAACTTGGATTGGCGGTTTTTCTGCCGCGTTTTTGATGACGTTTGATTTTATGCACTTCACTATGGCTAGAATCGGTACCGTTGATACTTACGTGATATTTTTCTCGCTGCTTTCACAGCTTTTCTTTTTAGTTTACTTTATGAAAGTCCTCAAAGTCGGTTGGAAAAAAGCCTCCGTTCTACCGTTGGTGGCAGCGGTGATTTGCTTTTCGCTTGGGTTCTCAACAAAGTTTGGTTTCCCACTTTTTCCCGCGTTGGGGCTAATTGCACTGCTCGTGGCATATCGCCTGAAAGGTGTGGCTAAGTTGAAGAGCAGTTTAACTGACAAGTATGTTGCTTTCTTTGACCGCCCCTTCCTGTTACTTGTAGGCTGCATCGGCGTTGTTGCCTTGATTTACTTTGCCACCTATATCCCCGACATGCTTTTGGGCGACTCTTTTAGTTCTATTGTGAATTTGCAGTCTTCTATGCTTGGTTTTCACAGCAGCGCTGTTGTTGATCCAGCTTCGTCGCCTTGGTGGTCTTGGCCTTTGATGATTGGTCCAAGCAACGTGACGGTTCCCCGATGGTTTGACGTGACATATCTGCCAAACAACATGGTGTCAACTATTAGTGTTTTGGGCAACCCATTGGTTTGGTGGATTGGGTTTGGCGCGATGATTTTTCTCGCTGAAAGGGCAATTCACGGCCGCGAATTGGTGGCTTACCTTCAGGCGAAACTTGCCAAATCTTCAGCTACTACACTGGCTAGTTTGAGGGGTAAAGGCTGGGATTTCCAAGCAATATTTATCGTAGTGGTTTTTGCGTTTTCATGGCTACCGTACATTTTCATTGGCAGAGCAACCTACATTTACCACTACTACCTTAGTGTGCCCCTGATTTGCCTTGCCACAACATATTTCATCAACAAGTATTGGGGCACCAAGCAAGGCAAAATCCTTGCCATAATCATATTTGCAGGCGCTGTTGGGTTGTTTTTGCTGTTTTACCCTGTGATTTCAGGCGCACCCGTTTCTACATCATTTATTCATACATATCTTAGGTGGTTCCCAAGCTGGGGTGATTTTGTGTAATGGCAACACAAAAAACCCAAGTTTCGCTTGTTCTTCCAGCCTACAACGAAGTAGACTATCTGCAGCCCGCAGTGGAGAAAACCATTCAAGCACTCAGCGCCTTTGTGGATTCCTACGAAATTATCATCGCTGAAGACGGCAGCACCGACGGCACCGCAGAGCGGGCCGAGGAGCTGGCTCAAAAAACCCCTCATGTACGGCACATTCACCGTGAAAAACGGCTAGGAAGAGGAACGGCACTCAACAACGCATTTAAGAAGAGTAGCGGAGAGGTTTTGGTTTATATGGATTTGGATTTAGCAACGGACCTAAAATACCTAAAGCCGCTAGTTGAAGCCATAACCGTTGAAGTCTATGACTTCTCCACGGGCTCAAGAATGCTTGCCGAAAGCAAAGCCCAACGCTCTTTCCGCCGAAGTTTAAGCTCAAAATCCTACAATTTTCTGGTAAGAACCCTGCTTGGCTCCAAGCTTAGAGACCACCAATGCGGTTTTAAAGCCTTCAAACGTCAACCCCTACTGGAACTTATAGACAGCGTTGAGGCGACGCATTGGTTTTGGGACACCGAACTTCTGGTGAGAGCTAATCAACGCGGTTTTAAGATAAAGGAGATTGCGGTGGAGTGGAGAAGTGGCAGAGGCACAAAAGTGAATCTGTTTAAAGATTCATGGAATATGTTCCGCCAAATTATGCGGTTATGGTGGAAGATGAAAGTAAAACACCAGTAGTTACCTGGTGGCGATTAGGACAAAAGCTCGGGCAACCAGCGAAATGCCAAAAATCATAATTACTCCTGCCCAGAAAACAAACCACTCGCTTGGGATAGTCATGTTGATTAAGTAAGTGGATACTAAGTAGCTTGTTCCCAGCCAAAAAACAATGTTTTCTATGGTTTCAGCTTTCCGTGGAACAGGTGAGCGCAAATAAACTCTGAGCAATAATATTACTATTTCTAAAATTCCCAAAGCTAAAGCAAATTCAAAAGCAAACGCGTAGAGGTTTGCATATGCAGCGGGGTCAGATGGGGCAGGCAAAGCTATGCCAGTTGTGGGGACAGGTGCCAACGTGAGGGATGTAAAAAAGTTGACCAGTCCATTCCAGATATCAGCAGCTAAATTGATAGAGTAAACAGCGGCTAAGATGATAAAAACGCCGCCAACGTAGAGTCCTGTAATTAGGTTTTCTTTTTTCTTTTCGTTTAACGTTAGCAAACTTGATTGGGCAACCACACTGCTTTCTCCATTTCAAAAAATCGTCTATTACCACATATATGTTTCCCCAAAAGTTTAGGAGTGCATATTTTAAATACTCAAAGCTGTTAAAATGTATTGGGGAAAACAAAATGTCTTATTGTCCAAAATGCGGCAACAAAGTCGACGAAAACATGGCTTTCTGCCCACGATGCGGCAATGCATTAAAAGGTGTCCCCTCAACTCAGCCACCGCCGCCACCTCAACCTTATATGCGAAGAGAGGAGAAATCGGAGAAGAACGAAAAACAAGAGAAAAATCAGCAACAAGAAAGGGGCGAGAAAAACGAAAAAGGCGAGCAAGGTTATGTGGGCTTTTTAATCGGTGGTCTCATTCTGATTGTGTTTGGTTTGTTTTCCGTGTTGCAAATAAGCAACTATTTTTCGGTTAATTCGGGTCAAAGTTGGGCTGTGATGCTGCTTATAATTGGCGTAATTATCATTGTTGGCGCAGTCTACGTCGTGTTGGTTGCACGCCAACGTTCCCCCCACCCGCCTTAGAGTAGCCAGCCCAAAAACGCCCTATACAAGCGATGCTCAAGAATTGTTAACGATTTTTTCCTTCCAAACACGCGAAAATAGTTTTTCCCAGCCGCCTCCACTAAATCTCCAATTTCATAGCGCGGCAACATGCACGACGAGAGGATAAGGCTGCCCCATTCCCCTCTTTTTAACTCATGTAGCATTTTTATGCCCTTGCCCGTGGCAACCTCAAATAGGTAGACATCGTAGTTTGGTGTGACATAGGGGTAATCGTCTAGTTGTTGCCCAAAAACCCCTTCTGTTGCCGTGTACATCTCCACTATTGGTACGTCGCCGAAGTATTTTTTGAGGATGGGTCCGTATTTGAAGTGGATTTTGGGTACGCTGGTGCAAAAGATAGCCTGCGTTTTCCAGAGGTCAACTGGTTTTTTTCCGTATTTGCGTTTGATATATCTTGCAAACGACAAAATCACGGGGGTGACGCCCATGGCTGCGGTAACGTTTTGGTCCTTTGCCATTTGGTACACAAGGTCAAAGCGTTTCATCCAGTCTTTTTTGCCTACTCCGCTGCCTAATGCATCGATTTCTTCTTGTCTTGGTAGCAAGCTGACTTGGTTAAACATGGGATTTAGCCGAGCATAGGTGCCTGAACTGTAGCCGTAGGTGACTTGTTTGCCGTTAATGGTCATGGCGTGAACGTTTGAGGGGAAATTTAAGTTCAAGATTACGCCTAAAAAAACATTGTAGTTGTTTTTTCTGACAGCGTAGTTTATGATGGCACGTGCGCCGCAGTTGTAGATTTGTCTTAGGTGAGTTTGGGTTGCAGGCAACACTTTAGATCTTCCCGTTGAGCCACGGGTCATAACCCAGCATTCAGGTGGTTCAGCCAAAAGCACCTTGTAGTTTTCATCTTTTACTTTTGCAAGAATTGGTGTTAGCTCTGCATAGTTGATTGGGGGAAATTTGCTCCGATAATCTGCGATGTTGCTTACGTCTGCTACATGGTGGTTTTGTCCATATTCGGTCTGATGGTACTTTGTCAGTAAATCCACCAGCACATGTTCTTGCGCCTTTTGGGAGTTTTCAATTGAATCAAACCACGGCTGAATGTACGGCTTGAGGATAGTGTTGATGGCTTCTTGGTCAGGTAGCATTTTTCTCCATGAACCCTTTTGTGATGAATTTGCTTATATGTTTCTCCATAAATAAAATTAAAACAACCACAAGGTGAAAAGTACAGTGGCACAATTCATCCAAGAAACTGCTGAACAAATCCGTAAACTCCAAATTCAAGGCGCAAGAAACGTCGCCATCTGCGCCATCAAAGCAATCCAAACCCAAGCAGAACAAACCAACGCAAAAACCAAAAACCAGTTCCTCAGCGAACTCAAAGAAGCTTACACTATTTTTTCTTCGGCAAGAGAAACCGAGCCGCTGATGCGAAACGCCATCCGCTGCCTAATCAGTCAAGCCCAAAAAGCGGAAATGGATAAAGTGTCAGCGTTAAGTAAACTGGTTGTTTCTGCTGCAAGCCAGTTTTTGGAGGATTTAGAGGCTTCACGAGAACAAACCGCGGAGGTTGGGGCTAAACGTATTCGTGATGGCTCCGTGGTCTTTACCCATTGCCACTCCTCCACCGTAACCCGTCTGCTGGCTAAAGCCAAAATGCAGGGCAAAAACTTCAAAGCTATCTGCACCGAAACACGCCCAGCCTTCCAAGGCAGAATCACCGCCAAAGAACTCGTCGATTTAGGTATCGACACAACTTTTATTGTGGATTCAGCGGCGAGAACCTTCATGGCGCAGGTAGATGTCGTAGTTTTAGGCGCGGACGCCATCACTTCAGAAGGCAATGTGGTTAACAAAATCGGCACAAGTGGCATAGCTGTTTTAGCGCATGAAGCCCGCAAGCCCCTCTATGTGGTTTCTGAATTGCTCAAGTTTGACCCTGAAACCCTGCACGGAGAGTACGAAAAAATCGAGCAACGCAGCCCCGCTGAGGTCTGGAGTGATGCACCCTCCAAACTGGATGTACGCAACCCCGCTTTTGATGTGACTCCTAACCGTTACATCCACGGATTAATCTGTGAGGAAGGTATAATTGCGCCTCAGTCTGTGGTTGAGGTCATGCGGCAAAAGTACCCGTGGGTTTTCTAACTTTGCTGGTTTAGCTCTCTTTTTAATTTGGCAAGAAGATTGCCAGAAATCAGCGTAGAAAAAAAAGAAAAAGGAAAGGTTGTTTGTTTTATGGGTGCTTCCGTAGCATCAGCATTGCCAGTAAGGCGCCGATAACCAAGATTGCCACGATTATGGCAACAGACATCGGGATGAAGTAGGTGTCAGCGACTGATGCTGGTGCGGTTGTTGGTGTTGCTGTGGCTACTGGTGTCTCGTCAACTATAAACGCGGTTTCAGCGGAAGATCCAAAGTAAGCTTTGGAACCTGCGAATGTTGCAAATACTTGGTATTTGCCTGGGATGTCTGGTGCCCAACTCAAGCTGTAAACTCCGTTAGAGTCGCTTGTTGCTGTGCCGATAGAGCGGTAGTTGCCGTTTGCGTCAATAACGCTGATGTCAACTGGAACACCGTTTACGTCGCTTGGGCGCTCAAATTGCTTGTAGACATATAGCATCCATGCGCTTTGGTTTTCGTCAGCGATTGCTGGAACACCATTGGGGAACCGTTCAGGAAGTACTCCGTCTTTAGTGCCTGGTGAGGTGTCAATAACTGACCCTTCAATTAGGACGCTACTGCTTTGTGTTGAAACTTTCGGAGAAGCTTGGATTGATGTTGCGGTCGGTCCTTTGCCGATTGCCCAGACTTGCTGGTCATAGGTGTCCATGGTTGCGATAATGCTGTCGCCGATGATGCCGTTTCCACCCCAGCGGGTTTGCCGGAACATGCCGTTAACACGCCAAATCACTGTGCCGTCAGTTGCGTTGATGCATACGTATGGTCCGCCGCGTGGTACTGGTTGTTCAGCAGAGTGTTCAAGAGTGCCGATGTAGATTTTGCCGTCAACAATCAAGTCAATCCAGCCCCACCAGTTCTCACCAGTGACAGGTTCTTTGTATGGATCAGACATTGCATATGTCCAATCTGTTTTCCCTGTGGTCAAATCGTAAGCATACAGTATGCCGCCGACACCAACAGAATAGAGGTGACCATATGCAAAGTACCATGTGTGTTCAGCGTTGCCCCAACCGTAGGCATCTAAGTAGATTTCAGATTCTGTACTCCATAGATACTCTCCAGTTTGGACACTAAATGCGTAGTGAGTCCGTAATTCTTTGTTCCAAACTCCGATTACTCCGTTTCCATAGGTGGTGTCTGTTACATAGTTAGTCGCTTGTGTGTATGCCAAGGTGCTAGCGCCTGCATTCCAATCAGCTGGCGGAGTCCAAGTCTTGTCAAAAAGAACTGAACCTTCGTGTCCTTTAGATATGTCCAATCCCCATACCCTGACCATTGTTGTGTTGAACTGCATTCCAACGATTCTGTCTTCAATGTAGATTTTCAGTGCTGCTCCACCAATTCCGCTGGGTGGAGATAAGCCTGTTGGGATTGTTGCGTTCCATGTGTAGCTTCGTGGGTTTGTTCCATTCAAGCCAGGATAAGTAGCTGGACGTGATAGTGCAGTTCCGTGTGCTGTGTTGCCCCAACTTCCATAGTCAGGTGTGCCGATAACTGCATTCTGTAGACCACAATCAGTTGAGTTCCAAAGTGCCATCCAGCCGTTATTATAGTCTGTTTGCAGGATTAAGATTTCACCGCTTGGGCCGTAGAATCTAGTTCCTGAAGGTACGTTAGATATTCTCATTTGTTCATTGCCAGTGAAGGGGTCGTATGCAGTCCAATAACTATATCCTTCGTTCACATCTGGTGTAGTTGGATCGTCGGCTACTCGACCGGTTGTATCCCAAATGTATGAAAATGTGCCGTCATAGTTGTAGCTGTTAAAGTAGAGAATTTGTCCAAAAGAAAGAGTTGTCATGTTTCTGAACATCCATTGTTCACCAGTGTGCAAATCAATTGCCATGATTGCTGGTGCCATCTCACGTCTAGTGTCTGTTCTTTGGTAGTACAGAATGCCGTTTAGTATGACCGAGCCTGGGAATTTGCCTTCATATGCGTCACCTGCTTCAGCGCTTGATGGAATTTGTCCGTCGCCCCATAGACCACCCATTAAACCTCCAGTGGTTAGCGGATGTGCCCATAGTACGTGTGCCGTTTCTGGTGCATCATCATTGTAGAGTGCAATTGAATTGTCTGGCCTGTATACCCAGTTTCCAGAGATCGAATACCATTCTCGAAGCTGTGGATCAATTGGGCGGCTCCAGTACTCCGTTGGAAGTGCATGTCCAGGATAGAAAGGTAAGGGGTCTTGTTGTACGGTAAGGTTGATTGTTGCGGTGCTTGCTAACATTATTGAGCCTGCGAGAATCGTGTTTCCGCCTTCGTTGTTATAGTAAGTTTCTGGGTTGACTTGTTCTGGGAAAACTGTAGTCAATTGGTATGTGCCAACTTCGTCGGGAGTGAATGGTGTAAAGGTGGAGCCCGTTGAGTCAGTTTTGAATGGTCCGAGGGTTTGATTTGTGCCATCTGGTTTAGTTACAATTATTGTAA
>JBJKPJ010000303.1:0-3741 GCA_046706605.1 Bathyarchaeia archaeon
CAATCACCGAATCCAGCGCTGTGGACACGACAGGCAAATTGGCGTTTTGAAGGAAAGCAAGCATCGACCGATACTCGGCAACAGGCAAAAACTCTTCCTCAATCTGCTGCGAAGACAAGTAATGCTCAAACGTCGGTGAAGATGGGTCTGAAACCTCTTTGGCAAGGGAGCCCAGCAAGTCGGTGTTTTTCAGGGGGATGGCTATGTTGACAAGAACTGCTAAGCCATCAGGTGCTGGACCGCTGGATACATAGCCTGGAAGCGGATTAACCGAACTATCAACGCTGTGAGGCAAAGTTGCAGCGTAAACTCCGCCGACTGATGAAAACAACAACAAAGCGCTCAAAGCAATAACGAAAAATGCTTTTGTTTTGAATAAAATCCTGAAAATTTTGTTTACCTTCAACATTTCTTCACCTACTCCCTTCTGATGAGTATCAATCGGCAATTTTAAACTTTAGCAAAACCAAAAATGCAGACAGGTGATAATACAAAAATTAAAACACATCTCTGCCTATGTTCTGTAGAGGAGAATACCGCTTGGCTATTTCCGTAACTAAAGCAGATGGCACAAAACAGCTGTTTGATAGAGAAAAAATAGTGCAGACCTGCCTAAGAATGGGAGCAAACCCACAAGTCGCCCTTGAAGTTGCAAAGCAGGTGGAACCCCAACTCTACGAGGGTATACCTACCCACAAAATCCTGCAAATCATTTTCAGTCTGATGCGTAAACCTAAACCCGCCTTAAGACACCTCTTCGACCTAAAGCAGGGCATAAGCCGAATGGATCCTAAACCTGAGTTTGAAGTGTTTGTCCGTGTTCTTTTAGCGCACAGCGGATTTCAGGTTAAACCAAACATGATTTTAAGAGGCTTGTGTGGAGAACACGAGGCAGACGCCATAGCCACTAAAGACGGCGAAACATACTTTGTAGAAGCCAAACACCACATCAACTACCATGCTCTGACAGGGCTTGATGAGAGCCGAATAGCCCGCGCAATCATAGAAGACCTCACCGAAGGCTACCAAAACGGCGTAACAGGGATCAAAATTGACCACGCAATCATAGTCACCAACACAAGATACTCAGAGCACGCCATAAAATACGGCGGTTGCCGCGGCATAATGCAAGTAGGATGGAACTCACCAGAAAGGTTCAGCTTAAGAGACCTAATCGAAAAACACAAACTATATCCATTAAGTTGCTTGCGGGGAGTCAGCACCGACATCAGGCTGCGCCTTGTTGAAGTGGGCATCGTACTCATAAAGCAACTGCTAGAACAGGACTGCCAATATCTTGAAAGAAAAATCGGGTTGCCTCAAAAAACCGTTTTGTCCGTAATGGAAAAAGCCAGACACACAACAACAACATTATGGCAATAAACCGCCCCAACCGTGAAAACGAGGGACCACTGCACATTATTGCCCCCAGCGGTCGCAACTGCCCTTGCGATAGTTTTAGGGCTAATTGGGTTTTTTGGAAAGCACTTTTATTAGGTTTTACAGAGTTAGTTAGGTAATTCCGCACCGTTGAGGGTTAGTGGGCTTTGGATGAGGCAATTGTAACCCAGAATCTGACGAAACGATTTAAAGATGTTTGCGCAATAGAAAATCTAAACATCAGTGTGCATCTAGGCGAAATTTTCGGCTTTCTGGGACCAAACGGCGCAGGCAAGACCACTACTATACGTGTTTTAACAAATCTGTCTAAGCCCTCTTCAGGGTCTGTTTGGGTTTCTGGCTACAATTTAGAAAAAGAACCTGAAAAAGTTAAAAAAGTAATAGGCGTAGTCCAGCAGCATTTTACCTTTGATTTAGACCTAAACTTGAGGGAAAACATGGAACTACACGCCCGACTCCACCATATCCCCCCAGATGAACGCAAACAACGCATCGCGGAACTTTTGGAGTTTGTGGGCTTAACCAAGCAGCAGGGCAAGATGGTTGAAGAATTATCAGGCGGCATGAAAAAGGCAGCCATGATTGCCCGCGCCTTAATACATAAGCCAAAAGTGCTTTTTTTGGATGAACCCACAGTTGGGTTAGACGTGCAGGTGCGACGGCGAATGTGGGATTTAATCCGCACATTGAGCCGAAATGGAACCACCATTTTCCTAACAACTCACTACATAGAGGAAGCAGAGGCACTATGCCACCGAGTCGGCATCGTACATCTTGGACACTTGATTGCTTTGGGAGCGCCGCTGGAGCTTCGGCAAGCGGTGGGCATGGTAACAGTGGAAATCCTTGACGACGGCACATCCACGCGTTATGAGCATTTTGTTGACCGCCAAGCCGCAATCAACTATGTCCAGAGCCTTGCACCAGAGGTGAAAACAGTTATTCGGGATTCAAGCCTAGAAGACATATTTGTAAAGTTAACAGGCAAAAAGGTCGGTGAGGACTAATGATGCAAACCCTTCAAGACATAAGCACCGTGGTTTGGATTGATGTACGGTTTCTGCGTCGAAACATAGGCAAAACAATGGCGCTGACGCTTATTGCTCCACTTCTTTATCTGTTGGCTTTCGGCTATGGCTTAGGAAGAGGCACCAGCGTAGACGGCACCAGCTACCTTGAATTTGTAATTCCAGGAATCATAGCACTAACCGCCATGACAACGTCGTTTAATACTTCAGGCATGAAACTGCATGTAGACCGCTTATTTTACAAATGCTTCGATGAAACACTCATGTCGCCTGTTTCTGCCTTTTCAATTATTGTCGGGAAAACCTTGATTGGAGTAGTGCGTGGATTGCTCAGTGCAGGTGCGTTACTTGCGATAGCACTTGTTTTTTCGCCTTTGCCTGCGATGAACTGGCTTTTCCCGCTTAGTCTTGTTTTAACCTGCTTTACCTTCTCTTTTCTGGGCGTCATTGTTGCGCTGTTAGCTAAAACTCATCAGGACATGACATTGTTTATGAGTTTAGTTATTTTGCCTATGTCTTTTCTTAGCGGCACCTTCTTTTCGTTAAACCAAGTTCCCCAAGTTCTAAGCAGCATCCTCTCCCTTTCACCGCTAACACATGCTTGCCAGTGTCTGCGAGCAGCCGCCTTGGGTGAACCGTTCCCATGGCTCTCCTTTTTCATCCTAATCGGATTTGGCGCCGCGTTCTTTGCCCTTTGTTTTACGGCACTAAAAAAAGCGATTAAATAACCTGCTTAAACCAAATTTAGCATGGACACCGGCGGTTTAGTCAAGAAATTTTGACTAATTTTAGTAAAGAATTGTTTACGAATACGCTTTTATCACCTGTATTTCCCAAGATTAAGTGTGAGAAATATGAGACCAGTAATTGCCGACTTAATAATAGCCGTGCTAGTTGTAAGCGCCTTTGCTGGAACAATATTACTCCACAACCAAGAAACAAACGACAATAACCCACTTATCACCCTAAACCAAGAAACAGCACCAACAACCAGCCAAAACCCACCCTCCACAGAACTCGTAGCAACCCTGAGTGAAACAGAAGTCAAAAACAATTTGGTCTTAGTCACCATCCCTCCCGAGGCACCCACCAGTAATGTCCAATATGACAGCCTTTGGATTAATGGTTCAGTAACCAACATTGGACACACCTTGGCGGTCAATGCAGGTTTACATGTTGAAGCTTATGCATCAGACGGCACACTAAAAATAAACATCACAGTTCCACTAGCCAACGCAGTTTACGGAACAGACAAACAAACCAACGCGTTCATCACGAACTTTCCTGATTACGTCCTGACCCTGAACGGCAT
>JBJKPJ010000304.1:0-13914 GCA_046706605.1 Bathyarchaeia archaeon
CGGGCCAATGGTAGTGTCTGTTTGGCGTTTGGTGAAACACAAATTTTCAGTGTGTTGCGTCGTTGTTGTTTGGCCTATGCATGGTGTCATTATGATTCCCTTTTAAGAGGGACCCATTCACCCTTCACTCCACACGGGTAGGTGGGGAGTTGCATCTTGTTTTTCTAATTACTAATACCCATTTCTGGGATTGCATAAGAAGCAGAGTCGGCTAATATAAGTGTTACGTTGAGGTTTAATACTGTTAGTTGACCGTGCCTCAAAGTGCACTTTGCTGCTTCCTACATGTTTCTGCTCAAAATTTTGGTTTGAACAGCCCCCTAATGGAGAAATTATGCTAGCGTTAATCCATGATATAAAAGTGCCGTACCAAGCAGAACAGTAGCGTATTTTTTTGTTCTAACTGAAACAACCCGAATTATGAAGCCGAAATAACATTCTACCCAACCAAATCAATATTCATTTACAACAAAAAGGTTTTAAATCCGAAAAAAATCAACAGTATTTTTGAGCTTACTACGTCAGCTAATGACTTAGTTGAAGGTGCTTTACTGAAATAAAAGACAACGGCATCGCTATAGACAACAACATAACATAACTTACGTCAACAAATCACACGCAGATATATATTCGTCGAAACCAAACGAAGTGATTGGACAAAACCCCTTGGAAAATAGCCTCAAAACAAAAGTGAAAGGTCAAGGTCTAGGTTTAGTGGTTGTAAAACTGATAGAGAAACATTAAACGGAACTTTATCTGTTTGAGAGACAAAAAGCAAAGGCACAAAATTCATCATAAAACTCCTCAACAAAGAATATCTTTTTTTGATTATTGACTACCCAATAAAAAATCGACGTTAAAGGGCACGTTCTTGAGAACCAATCAGCTTAAGGAGTTAATGATTTGTTTGTACCGTTTATCTGTGAAATCCGTGTTAAAGCTTAGAAAGTCTTTCAACATGCCTTCTTTTTCTATGTCAGAAAAGTAAGCCATAACAGGGTAGAAGAAATGGTTGTTTTCTTTTTCTATGTGTACTGGGTAGAGCTCTACTAGTGTGCCTAATAAGTTGAGAACATCTTTTAATGCAGCTACCTCGCCAGAAACATAAAGGCTCTTTGCATTCTCCAAAGCAGTAACGGTTTGCCTAGCAAAAACATGCTCCTTTATTAGTTCATCCATTATTCGATTGTTTGTTTGGCTAAGTTTCTTTTGCGCCAACTCCCGAAAGAGAATACCTTCTTCTTTGCCGTGATGAAACCTATCAGCATAAGTGCGGAAAAAATCAACGATCGTAACAATAAAATCAGGGTTGACGGCGTTATTTGCCTGTATTTTATTAGTTTCTTTTTTAATGAGTGCTACTGCTTTAAGAATTAATTTATGCTCAGAAACCAAAATATCAACAGGAACAGACATAGAAAGCCTCACTGCAACAATAATTGTCTTTAATATTTATTTACTTACCCCATTTGAGTAAACAAAAACAAAACGCTGGAGCAGTAACTTTTATTTGGATAAAGTTTTATGTGTTGGTGTAATCTGGGATTGGTTGGCGCCTCGATAGCTCAGCCCAGTAGAGCGGCTGCCTTGTAAGCAGCAGGCCGCGGGAGCAAGGCCCGCTCGAGGCTCTTTTTGGTATTACGTTGATGTGTTGGACATTTGTATGGATTTGCGGGCTTTTTGGGAAGATTTATTAAATGTTGCGATACCCTGGTTTTAAAGGTTGACTACGTATGCGTTTTTTTTCGCATGGTTCAGAGGAAAAACTTCGATGCCCCTACAAAGGATGCGAAAAAAAATTTGATAAGCCAACTGTGATTACGGACACGTCAGTTATTCCGAGGCAAACACATTACGCCTGCCCCCACTGTATGTCCAAGTTGAAGATTGTAGCAGACAAATCCAAGATAATCAGCATTAGAACCATTGAGTATCCAAAGGTTTTTGATTCACCAGCCAAATGCGCCTATTTTAGTGGACTGCAAAACGCGCCTTCTGGAAGTGTGCTAACGCAGGATGAATGCCTAGTTTGCCCCAAAGTTCTCCAGTGCACCATCCGAAAACAATAGCTCCCTATTTGTAATTGATTACGTTTTCACAGGCTATCGATATTTATATCCAACAGAGTTTTGCTGGAATGTCTGCCACATAAAACGCGAGCAACGTTAAGATTAAAACAACAATGTATTGGGTCAGGATGCTTCTTTCTTGACCTAAAATGACAAAAGTATCGATGAACAGCTAATAGCTTACCGTTAAAATCCAGAGCAAAAAAGGTACAGTTAGGACTGCTGGGCACATTGCGTTTCCCAAAAAATACTACGCCACACACTATCTTAAATATCATTCATTGCTACATCAACTCTGCACACCTCGCTCGTTACCTTAAAAATTTTTGGCCGAGTGGCAAGGTTTTTATGGTTCTTGCGAACTTATGTTTCCCCCGCAACTTACGGGGCCTTCGGCTAGCTTGGTCTAGGCTTGTAGACTTGGGCTCTATAGACCCCGGTTCAAATCCGGGAGGCCCCACCACCTTTTGGGTTGAACCGGATAAACCTTATTAACAGTACACGCGACCAAAGTTATGCTGCTTTATTTCTTCTTTGGTTGCAATCAATTAGAACAAAGTCTGTAACAACAGAGAGGTAACAAACATAGGGCTGTTTGAAAATTAATTCTTGTTTCGGTTTCTGCAGGGTACGTTACAAGCGACAGCTCACTTTTCAAAAAGAATCTTGGATTAAGAAAAATTAAGGTTTATGGAGTTTCCAACCGCGCAATTAGTTTGCTACACAAGACTACAACAAACCATTATCTACTCGTTTTAAGTGTGTTCTAAGTGATGATTTTTGGTGTTATGCATGAATATTTTGTGTTGTACAGATTTTGCTGATGGTTGCATCAGAGAAAACGTCAAATGCACAAGAAAATCTGCACGAATGTTCCATTAGACACCGTAATAAGCCGTTGATTTGGAAGAAGGCATCAATAACGCCTTTCTATTTTTGATTTCGAATCCGCTCCAAACAGGGAGGGTCTTGCTAACGAAAAGTCTAGAAAAGGAAAAAGTTGAAAACGCCCGAGTTGAGTGGAAAAAACTCTGGCGTGAACGACATGACGACAAAGTCCGCGCCGAAGGCATAGCAGCAAACGACTATCAAGAACTATTCGTCGACAAAGGAACAATTATCTATGCAAACCGAGATTTCAAGCCACTAAACTTCAAAGAAATTCTCAAGCGTCATCAAGTGGTCAACCCAGATAGGTTCATTCCTCCTCCGGTAGCGGTGGGAGGCTGGGGTGTTTTCATAAAAAAAAACATAACTTTAGCTAATTTTACCGTAAAGCGAAACCTGAGAGCTACAGCATATAAAGCGGAGAATGGCCACGAAAAAGAAAAACAGCAAAAGAAGAAGGGTGGCCGTGGCTGGCTTCATGTGTAAGTGGTAAATCTGACTCTTTTATATCGATAGATTGCACAACATGTTCGGAATTCGGGAATGTCAATATTTCTAGAGAGCCTTAAGTCCCTTTGAGGGCGGAAGATTGGGTAAATATAGAGAAAGAATAGATATCATAGCAGACATTCTGCAAATAGTCAGCAAAGACGCCAAAAAAACACACATAATGTACCGAGCAAACCTAAGCTATGGCGTTTTACAAAAATACATCACGAACCTTATAGAATCAGCCCTAATGAGTTTTAAACCAGAAAGCGGTTGTTACCTAATCACAGACAAAGGCTTCCAGTTCCTTCAAACATACAAGGAATATCGCAAGAGTAATCGAGCTGTTGAAAAACGGCTTAGCGAAATTGATAACAGGAAAAACTGCCTTATGGAATTCTGTCAAAACTTTTGAAACCCAAAATTCACCTGTATAAAGAGGTCACAAAATGAATATCCCTTTAGCAAAACCCGTTTTTGATGATGAAATGAAAAATGCAGCCATTTTCGCTCTACAAAACGAGAAATTTGTCATGGGTGAGAGCGTTTTTAAGTTCGAAGAAGAATTCGCAAAATACTGTGGAGTGAAACGTGCTGTCTCCACCAGCTCAGGAACATTTGCGCTACAGTTCGCTCTTCAAGCACTTGGCGTAAAACACAAAGATAAGGTGCTGACATCGCCCTACAGTTTTATTGCAACTGCAAACGCTGCTTACTGGGCTGGAGCTAACCCAGTTTTCGCCGAGGTCGACGGAAACACAGGCAACCTCGATCCGCTGAAAGTCAAAGGAACAATCCAAAGCGACGCCGCTTTAATCATGCCAGTTCATCTCTATGGCTTTCCTGCAAACATGGACCCTATCACACAAGAAGCTTCCGAAAAAGGCAACAGCATAATAGAAGACTGCTGTCAAGCACATGGAGCTAGATATCATGGCAAGAGAGCAGGCAGTTTGGGTGATGTTGGATGCTTCTCATTCTACCCGTCGAAGAATATGACTGTATGCGGTGATGGCGGAATGGCAACCACAAACAACGAAGACGTTGCAAATAAAATTGCTAAGCTGCGCGACTGCGGTCGAAAATCGCACTATGAACATGACATGATCGGATTCACTGCTAGACTTAACACCGTAAACGCAGCTATAGGTCGAGTACAACTCAAAAAGCTTGACGAATGGAACGAAAAAAGAAGAAGTGTAGCAAGATTATACAACTGGCTTTTAAGCGATGTCGAAGAAATTTCCCTGCCACCAGCTGAGACAAGTCATGTCCAACCTGTCTATCATCTATACGTTATTAAGACAAACCAACGAGATCAACTGAAAAACCACCTTGAAAGCAGAGGTATACAATGCGGGATACACTACCCAATTCCTATTCATCTGCAACCGATCTACCAGCAAGAATTCGGCTACAAGAAAGGAGACTTTCCAATCAGCGAACGATTAGCCAACGAAGTTCTAAGTATTCCAATGTACCCTGACATGGATAGGACTGCAATTGAACAAGTCTCACAAGTAATTCACGAGTTTTTTGGTAAAACATTTTGAATCAAAATTCTTGAAAGGAGAGTTTTAGAAAAACGGAGAAAATGAATGTCGCCGTAATAGGCGTTGGATATTGGGGCAAAAAAGTCGCATCCGAATACGCTGCAATGGGCAAAATAAACTCTAACATATCTCTTTTTGGTGTCTGCGATGTATTTGATGACAACCTGAAATTCTTTAAGGAAAAATACGATGTGCCGTTTCTCTCAAGCGACCCGTACGAAATTTTCAAAAATCCCGACATCGATGCCGTTCACATCTGCACACCAAGCATAACCCACTATGATATTTGCTTAGGCGCATTAAAACACGGAAAACATGTTACAGTAGAAAAACCAATGACCTTGAACTCACTCGAAGCCATAAAACTCGTGGACTTGGCTCATGAAAAGAATCTCGTTCTCTCTGTTGGGCATATATTTCGATTTGATAATTCAGTTGAAAAGGCAAGAAGCTTAATCAAAGAAAAGTGGTTCGGCGATCTTTACTGGATGAAGCTAACTTGGACCGCCTTAATGCCTCCAATGACAGGTAGAGATATTATTACAGACTTGGCTCCTCACCCGTTCGACATTCTTAACTTCCTAACCGATGAATGGCCCACAAAAGTAACATGCGTTGCCAAGGCTTTCAGAAAGGGACAAAAAGAAGAAACCGCACACATAACATGCGAATACCGCAACAACATAATGGCACATATCGAAGTAAGCTGGTTGCACCCTGAGAAAATTAGGGAAGTCCAAATAATGGGTTCCAACAGATTTGCAAAAATCGACTGCGGGAAACAAGAGATTACAGGTTATGAAAATGATCATTTCTTTGAAATGCCTGTTACAAGAAGCAACACGATAAACGAAGAGCTTTCACATTTCGTGCAGTGCATAAGAGAAGGAAGACTATGCAACAACACTTTCCTCAACAAAAACAATGGTCTTGTCGGAGCGAACGTAGTAAAACTGCTTGAAATTACAAAAACATCAATTGAAAACCAACGAACTGAAGATGTGAAATAGCATATGGATAACCAACAACGCGAACCCAGATTCGCCGTTATAAATGAAGCAGAAATTGGGCAAGGCACTCGGATTTTTGATCAAGTAAATCTCTTCAGATGCAAAGTGGGGAAAAACAGCAAAATCGACTCTTTCGTCTACATCGAAGAAAAAGTCAAAATAGGTAGCAACTGCAAGATACGACCATTCGTCTTCATCCCCACGGGCGTCACGATTGAAGACAATGTATTCATCGGTCCGAACGTAACATTTACAAATGACAAACGCCCTCGCGCTCAGGGAGAATGGACTCTTCTACCAACAATTGTGAAAAAAGGCGCTTCCATAGGAGCGAACAGCGTAATTGTTCCAGGCGTAACAGTAGGTGAAAACGCCATGGTGGGTGCAGGTTCCGTGGTCACCAAAAACGTCCCACCAAACGTCATAGTTTCAGGCAACCCTGCACGTGTTATTCGGAGAATTGATTTTGAACTTTGATGAACCTCAACAAGAGGGAAAAATCGCAATAATTCCCTCCTGTCACAATACGTCCCAACTAGTCAATGTTATGGCAGAGTTTCCTAAAAGAATTGTTGATGAAATATGCATAATTGTTGATGACCCCAAAGAAGGTGAAGTTCAACTTATAAAAGAAGCCGCCAGAAGAACGCAAATACCCTTCTATTTAATCGAAAATGGTAAACGCAAAGGCGTCGGACAAGCGATAAGAAAAGGAATTGACTATGCAGTGCTTAGGAAACACAAAATAGCCGTCGTATTGGCGGGGAACGGAAAAGATAAACCCGGAGAGATTCCGAGGTTACTAAAGCCCATTGTCTCAGAAGACTTCGATTACGTTCAAGGTTCACGGTTCCTAGCTGGTGGAAGAGCTGTGAAAATACCAATCTTTCGACGAACATTCAGCCGACTATATCCATTCTTCTGGACCATGCTGACTAAGTTTAGATGCACTGACGTCACAAATGGGTTTCGAGCTTACAAGCTTAGCATATTCCAAGATAGGCGTATTAACATCCAACAAGAATGGCTTGACGGTTACGAGTTGGAGTATTATCTCCACTACAAAGTCATAACTTTGGGCTACAGATTAACAGAAGTCCCAGTTTCAAAGATCTACCCATTCCGGAACAGAGGTGGATATTCAAACATTTCTCCACTTAGAGACTGGAGGAAAATCGTTTTTCCATTATTATACCTTAAGACCGGCATCAAAAAGTAAGAGAAACTCCTGGATGATTTTTTTGAAAATAGAAATCAAAGCACCAGTAACAGACTCGATTGTGATAAAAGAACTCCTATCTCCATGGGACATTACATTTACAAAGCCCAACAATAACGATGCAGATGTAACAATTTTCTATAACGAAGAATTATCTCCAGCTCGAAATGTCCTAGTGATACCTTCCGAATCAAATTGCTTTGCAAGATTCGCTAAACATCCAGGTTTGAAAATTCGGCAAAACAATAGGGATCGTGTTTATGTGCAGGCAACAAAATCAGTAAAGCTTGGAATAGTCCCCTGCGATTTATATTGCTATAACCAATCGACTCCTAATTCAGCAGATGATAATAATGAAACTGATTTCTTAGCTAAAGACAACTCGCTTTTTCTAAAACTGGATTTGATAAAAGAATACAACTCAATTATGAAAGGAATTTTAAGCCCTGAACAGTCGACATTTCATAAATGCGTATCGAAAATTCCACTCCCTTATAGTGTAGCGCCTAAGCGTCTTCGTAATTGGGTTATGAAAGCGGACAAAGATCAAGCGAACTTGGACTTTTTTAACTCGCTTCCAATGGATGCTGTGAGGTTTGCCCTCATAAATGCTATCGAAAAGTTGACTAGAGGAATTATTAAAAGAAAACCACTTTTTTCCGGCAAATACACTTGTATCTTAACCCATGATGTTGAGTCAACACAAGGACTCAAAAGAGCACTTAAATTGAAGAAGGTCGAGGAGAAGTATGATGTCCACTCAGCTTGGTACTTGCCTTCTAATAGGTACAAAATAGACAAAGAAGCGGCTCTGGAGTTAGCAAGCAACGGAGAAATAGGCGCCCACGACACCAAACACGACGGAAAACTTGCGAACGTCCCTAAACGCAAACTTGTGGATAGATTTACCAAGGCCCGACAAACTCTCGGCAACATCACTAAGCAACAAATCAAAGGCTTCAGGGCACCAATATTGCAGCATAACGCGTCGATTCTTGAGGCCTTAGTCGAGGCAGGATATTCCTACGATACTTCCATCCCTACATGGGAACCAAAACATCCCTATACAATGAAGCCTCATGGCGTAGGAACTGTTTTTCCCCTCACGATAAAGGGCATAACCGAAATTCCTCTAACAATAACCCAAGACCACCAGTTGTTTAATGTCTTGGGCTTGAACAAGGATGAAACTTTGAAGATTTGGGGTGAAATGGCAGCAGGAATACGGGAAATAGGTGGAGTTGCCGTCTTCCTTGTGCACCCAGACTATGAGCTGGCAGATGGAAACATGGAGCTCTACGAAGAACTTGTCAACTCAATCAAATCTGATTCTATAGCCAAAGTAACAACACCCTCTGTAACCTGCGAAATGATTAAAGAACTTGCTACCTCCGAGGCAAGTATGGTAGATCTAGAGGACTACCCTCTAGTGTGATCGTGCTTCTCAAATCAGAAACAAATGCATCTAGCTCAGCGAAAAAGATTGGAATTTATTACAGGAATTTTGAAAAATTTTGCGTTCTAGAAAATCATAGAGAAAATGGAGTAAAAAGACGTGAAAGCTGAAAATCGAGAAAAAAGCGATGGAAAAAGCCTTTCATCCGCAAACGACTTGTCTAACCTGCTTAAATCGAACAAGAAAGATCCCTATCGAAACCCAGCAAACATTGCTGTTATAGGATGCGGTTGGATGGGTTTACCCACAGCATGTTTGTTTGCTGATAAGAGGAACAGTGTTGTTGGAATAGATATTCAAAGCAGAATAGTCGACATGATGAAAAACGGCGTATGTCCTTACAAAGAGCCAGGGCTTGCAGAATTGTTGGAACGAAACGTAAAGAACGGTAATCTAGATTTCTCAACCGAATACGCACCCGCTGTCGCTTCCAGCAACTATATAATTATAATAGTTCCAACAGCAATTGATCAGAACAAAATCAGCGATTATTCAAGCTTAGAATCAGCTTGCCAAAAAGTTGGAGAATCACTCTCAAGAAACAAAACAGTAATCATCGAAAGCACAGTTGCGCCTTCCCAAGTGACCAAATCCAAAAACACACTTGAAACATTTTCGAACCTAAAAGCTGGAGAAGATTTCAGCTTGGCATACAGCCCAATTCGAGCTTCCGCAGGAACAGTTCTCAGAGACCTGGTTAACTATCCCAAGGTGATTGGGGGGATAGATCAACGAAGCCTTGATTTTGCAGAGAACCTGTTTTCAATAATTGTTCAAGGCCAAATAATTAGGGCTAGTAACATGATGACTGCCGCAGCCGCAAAATTGTTTGAAAATGTTTACCGAGACGTAAATATCGCCCTTGCTAATCAGCTTGCGCGTTACTGCGAAGAGTCTAGAATAGATTTCGGTGAAGTTAGACGAATTTCTAACACTATTCCATCTCATTGTCAACTCAGAGAGGTAGGGGCAGGCGTTGGTGGACACTGCATTCCGGTTAACCCATACTTTCTGATCAACGATGCCACTAACATGAAAGTAGATCTTTCCATCATAAAGAATGCAAGAAAAATTAATGACTCAATGCCTTTGTATGTTGTACATGAAGTAAAAGAAGAGTTAGATCTTCAAAAACGATCTCTATTTGGGTCGAAAGTAGTCATTTTAGGTGCATCTTTCAAGAGCAACGTACCAGAGCTGCGATGCTCACCAAGCATCAAGATTCAAGAAAGTTTGAGTGAGTTCGGTGCAGAAGTATTTACTTATGATCCTCTTTGTTCTCAAGATAGCCTTTTGTCCTTCGGGTACAGGCCAGTTGATAATCTTGAATCCGCTTTCATAGGTGCCGATTGCATAATCATCGCGGTTGGTCATGATCTTTTTCGAAAGATCGACTATAAGAAACTCCTTGGATTGATGCGCACCCGGTTCATATTCGATTGTTGCGGCTTGGTTCAACCAAGTGACACAAAAGACTGGAATGTATTTTTTAAAGCGCTTGGAAATGGCAGCATTCGGCAAATCTGAAAATTGAGGTCCTTAGCTTCTTCAACTTTAGGTATCGCTAATTTTCGCAACTTCCAGTTAATTTTGGTAAGCATTGAAAGGAAAACACAGAGTCTCACAATATTGCTTTCTTTGGGGAAGATTATGGTTAACGTTCTACTAGTTCCTATTAACGATTTGAAAACACATCCAACTGAAACTAGATTCATATCTATGGGGAAAAGTTTAATCGACAAATATGATGTCAACATAGATGTACTCCATTATAGAAAAATACCTACAGAATCTAAAACAAATCGAAAACTAGATTTTGATGAACTAAACGTCCCCGACTTGAAGACAAAGAGCCTTTGGTCTTATTACGTTGTTAATGCTCTACCAATGTTATTTACTTTAACCAAAGCGATGAAAGAAAAAAAAATTGGTTTGGTAATACATGCTAACATTCTTCCAAGCACAATTGCCGTTGTAATGGGCAAACTATTCCATGCTCCAGTTATTTTCGATTACCAAGATCATTTTCCTGAATCTGCTTCAGCCTATTACAAGGAAAGCGTGGCAAAATCATTAATCTATACGTTCGTTTCAAAACTTAACAAATTTAACATAGATCTAAGTGATGTCGTAGTAACAGTCACATATGCCCACAAAGAAATGATTAGAAAGCTTAATCCCAACAAGATGGTTGAGATAATTCCTAACGGGGTTAACATCACCACTTTTAGGCCTATCCCAAAAGATGTTGCTCTAGAAAAACTTAAAGAGACTGAACTGAAGCAGAAGTTTATCATAACCTATTTTGGATCAATCGATCCTTGGATGGACTTTACGACCATTTTCAAAGTGCTACGTCGATTGGTGAATGAACATATAGCTGTTTCTTTTCTTATAATTGGATACTCTCACAGCAGATTTTTCTTGCAAGAATTAAAAGAAATTGCAAATAGTTTAGGCGTTAGAGACCATGTACGTTTTGTGGGAACCGTTTCCTTGGAAGAACTGGTTTACTACATTAACGCTTCGGACGTGACTATAGCACCATATAAAAAAATGACCAAGAACCAAGTTGTTTCACTTAAGATACTGGAATCATTGGCATGCGGTGTACCGGTTTGTACCACAGGTATGAAAGAGACAATAGAACGCTTCAAAGGATTCGTTAATGTATACTCCTCTGAAGAAGAACTAGAATCTGCTCTAAGAAAGTACATCAAAGGAAAAACGGCAATCTCCTCCGAAAATATGCGAAAAATCGCAGAAGAATATACTTGGGATAAGTCAGCTGCGGCATATTACCAATTGATAACGCGCATCCTAGCCAAACATGACAACAAACTGGCTTGATTAACGCCTTATCATTCAATCAACATTTTAGCGTATCTTAAGACCACTTTGTTTGTTCGTGAGCGTGCCGAAATGAAGATATTGTTCTTCTGTTTTGCCGATGAAATGAAAGTCGAATTGTCCCACTGGGCCAAATACTTTGAGCAGTTTCCCATCCGATTTGTCGTTACTCCTCTCATCAAAGCTCAAGACAAATCTGCTTACCAAGAATCCCTCACCCAACTCGGCTCAGCGGGTAGAAACACGCAGGTTACACCCGTCTACATCAGAAGCGAAAACAGCAGTCTTCGCAACCTCCTCAATCCGAAGGTATTTCTTAACGATTTCATTTCCATTTTTAAAGCCATCAACTGCAACAAACCCGATGTCGTCGTATGTTATTACGTCAATCATGCATACCCATTAGCACTAATGCGAGGATTACTGAAGTTTTCGTTATGTGTGGTTGCAATGGGCAGCGATATCAACCTCGAAAATAGCACAACACAAAGAATAGCCAAGAGGTTTGTGTTTCAAAATTGTGACAAAATCTTCGCGGTTTCATGGCAACTGAAAGATAAGATCGAAACCCAAGAAGGATTTCCGGTTA
The DNA here is from genome assembly GCA_046706605.1 of Bathyarchaeia archaeon. GTDB lineage: Archaea > Thermoproteota > Bathyarchaeia > Bathyarchaeales > Bathycorpusculaceae > Bathycorpusculum. The sequence goes on from JBJKPJ010000304.1 coordinate 12,124, forward strand.
TCGTAACGCCTTCTTCAACTGACACATCGTTTTTCAGACCTTTAAATAATAGGTCAGCACTGCGCAAAGAATGGAACATTGATGCTGGGAAAACAGTCATCGCAGCGGTTTGCAGATTGGACAAAAACAAAGCTGTAGACATATTAATAAAAGCCCTGAAAAACCTTAATTCGACTAACAATTTGTTACTGGTCGCTGGAGAAGGCCCTGAAAGAAGAAACCTCGAAGCACTATCAACAAGCCTCGGTATCCGCGAGCAGGTCAAGTTCCTTGGGTTCAAGGACAGAAACAAGCTTCTGGAGCTTTACAACCTTTCAGACATATTTGCTTTATCGAGCTATTCTGAAGGACTCCCCAGAGTCCTTATAGAAGCGATGTCTTGTGGATGTATACCAATAGCAACTGAAGTAGGCAGCATCCGATTCGTAGTGCAAAATGGCATTAACGGCTTCTTGGTTCCTCCTGGGGACTCAAAGTTTTTCAGCGAGCTCATAAATGTCATCGCGTCTTTCTCTCAAGAAAAGAAGAAAGAAATGCAACGGAAGGCAAGAGATACAGTAGTTGAAAAATTCGACAGCAAAAGAGTTTTGAACTTACTTATGAACATCGTCACTGGAATGGAAACCAACTAGTTCTCTGATCTATGTTCGCTCTATTTGTAGTGCACGGTTCAGGATCTTGGAACAGACGTACACGATTTTAGTTCACACTGCACAAAGGCGGTCGTACATGGAAAACAAACCATATTCAACAGTTAAAAAGAATGCTTACAGTCAAACGACGTGGTATTGGATTACTATTTCTACTGCAATATTGACAGCATTAATAATCTTCATCGCCCCAAACGTTGTCTTTATAGCTTGGCCAATCAGGCCATTATTAGGCATAATGTTTGTATTGTTTCTACCTGGCTACGCATTAACAAAGGCCCTTTTCCTCTCAAAACATCCATCCAAAGTATTTGGTGAAAACTTGGATTTAGCCAACCGAGCCGCTCTAAGTGTCGGAATGAGTTTAGCCTTAACATCTTTGGGTGTTTTAGCCCTTAATTACACTCCTTTCGGAATCAGCGCAGCTTCTGTGGTTCTTACTTTGCTGGCTCTAACAATAGTTTTAGCAACGGCAGGATTAGTTCGGGAGTTAAAAATTCCGATAGCAAACGAAACAAAGAACCCAAACCGGAACAACCACAATTAAGGAGAGATGCTGGCTCTTAGAAAATAATCAGACAAGATTTCATTTGCCTGGATGTTATTTCATCCAGAGGGGCAATTTGAAGGAACTTTTACGTGAAATGCTCTTCCTATTTTTCTCAAATGCGTGTTTGCTATGAAGCTCTGTTATATTTCTACTATGATAGCTCCTTTTGATCAAGGAGGACCAGGCACCGTTGCTAATTACTTGCTGAAAGAATTCACGAAAGTAAAAGATTTAGAAATAACGTTAGTAGCCAGTGATTCTGCTACAAAACAAGGGATCATCGACGTTTTTGGAAACAAGTTTAGTAAGATAATCAGAGTTGCCCAAGACCGGGGCACAATTCATTATCTAGAGCTTATGACAAAGGGCGCTAGGCAAATTTGGAAGGTAATCAACGACAACGATTTAGTTCACATAAATAACATTTGGACTTTAAGGAACTTCTACATCCCTCCTTTTTCGTTCGTCCAGCGGAAACCTTTGGTAAACACTTATCACGGCTTAACCGGAAAGCACTATTTTGGGGAGAAAAACCAATCACTAAAAACGCTCTTGTTTAACGCAGAGTTCGCCAGTAGTAACGCGAAATGG
>JBJKPJ010000305.1:0-2118 GCA_046706605.1 Bathyarchaeia archaeon
GCGTACCAATAGCGGTCAACGGAAAAAAATGACGCCCCTTGCACTCATTGAGGCAGTTAACAAAATCGCTGGACGAAATGGCGTGGGCAGAATCGACCACATTGAAGACCGAATAGTCGGCTTGAAATCCCGCGAAGTCTACGAGTGCCCCGCAGCACTGGTTATTTTGGAAGCCCACAAAGACCTTGAAAAAATGGTCATGACCCGCCACGAAGTGCTATTTAAACAACAAATTGACGCCCAATGGGTATTCTTAGCCTATGCGGGGTTGTGGGTTGACCCCTTAAAAGATGACTTAGACGCTTTCATTGATAGATCCCAAGAAAACGTCGACGGCGAAGTCAAACTTAAACTCTACAAAGGAAACCTCCAAGTAATCGGACGCAGCAGCCGCATGTCACTCTACGACAAAAACCTCGCCAACTACAACATCAAAACCAGCTTCAACCAATCCTACAGCCACGGCTTTATCGAGCTCTGGGGCTTACAAACTCGCATGTATAACTCCCTAAAAAAAGCCAGCAAAAAACCTAAAACAAACAAATCCTAACAAAATGGCAAAATAGTGGAAGCTGAAGGAGGACAAAGAAACGTCAAAAATGCTACATGGAGGACGGTTGGGCAATGTCCGCGCTGATGTTGCCAAGTTTACTTCGTCTCGAAAAGATGACGCTCGCTTAGCTGATGCTGTCTTAGCCATAAACAAAGCGCATGTCATCATGCTGGTGGAGCAAAAAATTATTTCTCTGCAGGATGGCGCAATAATTCTTTCTGCCCTCGCAAAACTCCAAAGCCAAACGCTGGACCAAAACGCCGAAGATGTGCACATGGCGGTTGAGGAAGCAGTGCTTGCCGAGACCGGTCCCGAAGTGGGCGGGAATTTGCATGTTGCCAAAAGTCGCAACGACCAAGTCACGACCGCAATTCGGATGGCGCTCCGTAGCGAACTGCTAAAAATCATGCAGCTAACCCTTGACATGCAAAAGAGCCTTCTTGAAACCGCCAGCAAACACACTCAAAGTGTCATCTTAGCCTACACACATTTGCAGGCAGCTCAACCAGTCACCTTCGCACACTACCTACTCTCGTTTGTGGAAGCGCTGGGACGCGATTTAGGGCGGTTGCAAAACGCATATAGCCGCATGAATTTATGTCCACTGGGCGCAGGCGCGCTGGCAACAACTAGTTTTCCGATAAACCGCAAAAAAACTGCGCAGCTTTTGGGCTTTGACGATGTACTGGAAAACTCGATAGATGCCGTGGGTAGCCGTGACTTCATTTTGGAAACCCAGTCAGCCTTGGCGTTGCTTGCAATGAATCTAAGCCGCTTAGCAGAAGACCTTATCATTTGGAGTTCAGCGGAATTTGGCACCGTAGAGTTGCCTGATGAGTTCACCTCAACCAGCAGCATTATGCCCCAGAAGAAGAACCCTGAAGTCCTCGAGGTTATCCGCGCCCGAGCCAGTCACGCCCTTGGCGACTTTGTCGCTGCAACCGCTGCCGTGAAGAGTTTGCCCACTACATACAACCTTGACTTTCAAGAGGTAACCCCCAAACTCTGGGCATCAACCGACAACCTCGCCGCTTCGCTTAGTATATTCGTTAAACTCATTCCAAGCATTAAAGTCACAGGCAACGTTGAAGGCAAAGCCGCGGCAGGTTTTGTTGGCGCAACCGAGCTTGCCAACATGATTGTCCGCAAATACAACGTTGCTTTCCGAACATCTCACAAGATCGTCGGCGCCACAGTCAAGTCGCTTGTGGATTCTAAACAGACTCTGATTGATGCGACACCAAGTTTGCTCCAGAAAGTTGCCCATGAGACGGCAGGAATCACGTTAATGGTTAAAAACGAAGATATAGTTGAATGCACGAATCCCCGCAAACTAATCGAAACATTTAAAGTGCAAGGTGGTCCATCACCCGCAGAGGTTGAAAGAGCAATCACAGCCAAACAAAAAGCCCTCACACAAACCCAAAACACCATCACAAAACACCAGCAAAGTCTCAAAAACGCAACAGAAGCACTCAACATCGCCGTGAAAAATGGTTCTTTCCCTAAAAACGATAAATTTAAAAGGTTTAACTGATAGGTTGAATTGGGCTTTGGTCCCACAA
>JBJKPJ010000306.1:0-3822 GCA_046706605.1 Bathyarchaeia archaeon
GATCCGGTCAATCTTGTTTACAGCTACAACAAACGGGGTTTTGCGGGCTTTCAAAATCTCGATACATTCGAAGGTCTGTGCCTCAAACCCCCGCAACACGTCCACAACCAAAATTGCGATATCTGCCACGCTGCCGCCTCGCCGCCGCAGATTCGTGAAAGCTTCATGCCCAGGCGTATCCACGATAAGTAAACCGGGGATTTCGATGCCTGGTTTAAAAGTGCCCATATAGGGTCCGATTAGTTGCTGTAAGGTTTCTACTGGGAAATAGCTGGCACCGATGTGTTGAGTCATTCCTCCTGCTTCGCGGACCTGCACGTTGGTTTTGCGCAGCTCATCCAGCAGGGAGGTTTTGCCTGAGTCTACGTGACCTAAAACACAAACGATTGGTTGACGTATGGGCACTTTTGTTTCTCCTACAAGGTTTGGTTTTTGATTCTAACTGGCTTTTAGTTAAAGCCGCTCAGTTTATTTTGTGTTTTGGCTCCCTTTTAGGGTTTGCTTTGGCTGGGAAAGCGTTTATTTTTGAACTGTTTTTTTGGATCGTGATTGTTTGCTTTACTGCTGAAATGTGGTGCCTCAATAAAAGAAAAGACAGGTTCTACATGACTTGTGGCACTCCAACCCCGCGCGTGTGACGAGCCAAGAATGCACTGTTTCAGAAAGCAACTTGGTTAATCGGGTTAAGGAACTGCTACATGAGGGAAACGTAACGCGGCTTATTGTTAAAGATGAAGCGGATAAAAACTTTGCTAGAAATTCCCGTCACGTGGGTATGGTTGGCGTGGTTCTTGCGCTGTGGCTTGCGGCGTTAGGCATTATCGCTGGTTTGGTTTCTAACTGTAAAATTGTGGTGGAAAGAAGAGAATAAAAAACTAGTCGGTTGGTTTAATCAGCAACAAAAAGAAACCTACAAGCAGCAAAATTACACCTAAGGCTCCAAACAACGCTGCAAAAGGACCAAGCTCAGCGCTTGTGGCTGTAAAGTAAAGCAACATACCGCCAACTGCGATAATTAATAGTCCAATGAGTCTTTCAGTTAAAGATACCCAGAATGTGTCGCCTTCTACACTCATGTCAATTTCTTCCTGCGCCTAATTACTTTGTGTTTCTTGGATATAAACAAGAAGAGTTATTTTAAATTATTCCATATTTAGGCGCTTACCTGAAAGCAACCCAACCTTTTTACACGTTCTTCAACATAATAACAGCTTCACATACTAATGGTGGTTTTGTTAAGTGTTTTCTTTTGGTTGTAGATTTCTCCATAGCTAATCTGCAGTTTGCTGCTGTACCTGAATCAAGAAAGGCAGTCTTTTGGGTTTTGTTTTGGTTGATGATGGTCAGGGCTTTGCCTTCTTCTTATTTATAGAAACCAAAAACAAGCTTGACCTACCCATCTTGGGGTTCTGCAATGCGTTCCTAATAGGCTCCAAACAGACTGATTAGCCGCCGCCGACGGGAGGCAGAATCGCCAAAACATCGCCTTCACTTAACCGTGTTTGTAGTCCGTTGAGGGTTGTGACACTGGTTCCGTTAACCAAAAACTGAAGAAAACCCCGTGGAGCACCTGTTTTCTGATTATAAACATAGTCCACAAAGGCTGAACCGTACTTTTTTGACAGAGCCCCCAAAACCAAATCCACAGTAACCTGTTCGCCATCCCCGAATTTGAGGGTTTCTTCTCGCTTATTTACGATCTCACGAAGACTCGTGAAAAAACGCACTTTAACTTCCAACTGCGGCACCGACAAAGTAAATAGCGAAACTGCAACAAATTAACTCTTCCATCACAAAACAAGATTCAGCAAGTCAAACTCTACTAATTAGCAAGTTACCCTTTTTGCCATAACAATTTCGTCAATTAAGCGGGTTTTGCATGAAAAACTTCTTTGGAACTCTACCTACCTGAACAAAACCTCTTTTTCATAGAAGAATTGCTTGAGTGTTTGTTGCAAAAACATTCATCGTCAAAACCTTCAGCCCAAACATAGATGATTACGCCTCTATTGTTTTCATGATTATGTGCCGATTCCCAAATTTCTTTAACCACACTAATGGCAATGCCCAATAGCCGCTTGGTTTTCCAGTTTCGCCTCGAAATTGAAGGTCGGATGTAGCAATCACCGGTCTCATCTGCTCTGCCACCAAAATGAAAACTTCCACGGCGCTCCACCTGCAAAAGCACATTTGAGAGATAGTCTCGCTCTCTGGTGAATTTTTGGGAAACCAAAATGTCTGCTTTCTCATTAACAACAGGAGTGATCAGTTCAATAGGTCATCTAAGTCAGCGATTCTTGGCGTTCGCAGAAGCACATTTCTGCCGTCTTTAGCGCTGAATTTCGTTACCATTTTTCTCTTTTTTAATTTGACAGCTAGTGTGTTTGTTGCAGTCTGCAGATAATTCTTTTCATCCGTGTTCATCTGCTTTGACAAAGGAAAGTTTACAAAGGAAAAACAACAGTAAATAAAAGAACATGCAGGTGGCTTGGATTTCATGAAGCTAAGTTTATCGAATGGAATTTTCAGTAAACTCGGTTTAACTGAAAATTTTGACGCTGTAAAAAAAATTGGTTTTAAAAACATTGAGTTCAACATGAAATCTATAAAAAAAGAACATGACACCGACGTCTATCGCGAACAAAAAGCCCTAGCTGCGTCAGGCTTAAAGTGCCTCACCCACCACTCCGCTGTCCTCCACGTCAGAGACCCCATCGAAGTCCACCAAGCAGTCTACTACGGCAAAATCTCGCTGGAATGCGCCAGAGCACTCAAAGCCCCACTTATGACTGTACACTCGAACATTGCAAAAAAGCTTCCTAAACCATTAAGAAAACAGTGCCTGCTGGATGTTTTTGGGGAAATCACGCCATTTGCTAAGCGTCTGGGCATAAAATTATCTTTGGAGTACCTATCATACAACTCCACTGGGTTTGGCAAAAACGTGGAGCAACTCGAAGAGGTCCTTGAAGTCATTGACCCAAAAGGTGAGATGGGAATAACTTTCGATTTGTGCCACGCATTGGAAACAAGAGAAGTTGACAATTTAGTTGAGCATTTTGGCGATCGCATCTGCAACGTTCATATGGCAAACAAATCCCACAAACCCTTCACCAAAGAAACCCCCGAGCTAACCAGTTTTCTAAACAAACTCTATGGGTTTGGGTACGATGGCCCGATAACGTTGGAACTTGAGCAAAAGACACCCTTGGAAGATATCGGCAAAACTAAACTGATTTTTGAAAATTTACTAAAAAGATACTAAAATGGCGGGGTAATCAATCGTTGAACTTTCAAAATGCCAAAGAAAGGTCATACAAGAGAAACATTTTATTTTCAGCGAACGTTTGTTAGAGAGAGGCGTGAACTTTCCATAACCTCCAAAGCCAGTGGAAATAGTAAAGATAAGAGCAAATTCCTAGTTGAACTTTACAGAAAATCAATGGCTCTTCCAGACCAAAAGCTCTACGAGTACTTTTTAGACCATGCAGTTAGTCTGACTAAAAGCAAAATTGGCTTTTTCCACTTTGTTAGTGATGACCAAAAAACGGTAAAGTTGACCACTTGGAACAATGAGGCTTTGAAAACTTGCATAGCCAGCTATACTGACCACTACCCCATTGGTCAAGCGGGTAACTGGGCAGACTGCATCCGACTTAAAAGCCCAATAATTTACAATGACTTTCCGACAAGCCCAAACCAGAAAGGTCTCCCCGAAGGCCACGTTCCTATTAAACGCTTGTTAGGCATTCCAATAATTGAGAAGGGCAAGAGCAAGGCAATCTTTGGTGTAGGAAACAAAAAAGATCCCTACGATCACAC
>JBJKPJ010000307.1:0-7436 GCA_046706605.1 Bathyarchaeia archaeon
TTAGGGTAAGGTTGGCTAACCAGCTATATCCATCATGGGTTCCAGCAACCACTAACCCACCCTGTCCGTCATTGACTAGCGAAGTCAAACTTGAATTGGGAAAACTTTTTCGCCATATCTGGTTGCCAGACGAGGCAATTTTGTATAGGTAAGAGCCCGCTTCTAAGCCCCCTGCGATTACGTAGCCTCCATCGGGCGTCTGCACTATTGAATCTGCGCCACCCAAATTCACATTCATTTTTTCATCATAGTACCCCTTATTCCATTGAACTGCGCCAGAGGCGTTCACCTTAACCAGCCAAGGAGCCACAGCTCCAGCTATTATGACCATGGATGTGCCAGCTAAGGCAAACCCTCCATCGCTGGTCTTAATCAGTGTATGAAAGCTGCTTGTATCACCCAAACTGTAGTGTATTCCCATTCCGTAGAGGAAGCAGATGCAGATTGCGTAATCATCGCCAAAAAGGTAGTCACTACAAGCAGTACCGAAAATAACTGTTTTAAGCTCATCGATGACCATTCTGCTCTTTGTTTTGCTCGGCATTTAAGGTTTACTAAAAAGCTCTGGTGTAACTCCTGATTCAATAAACTGGCAGTTAGTGCTTAAGTTTCTTGACGTAACTGTCAGCATATTTGGATTCTATAGGTGCCTAATAGTGATTATATGCAGAAAACCTATAGATGAGTAGGTCTATTGACGTTTTTCCGCCGTTCATTAATATGTTGAAATTCAGTAGATATGTAGTTGTCAAGCGGTTTGTGGAAGATGTTATGGTTTAGGTTGGATTGGGTTCCGTTATTTTTATAAAGGCACATAATATTAGATTGGTGTCACGTCAAATGTGGGCCGGTAGCTCAGCACGGCTGGAGCGTTCGACTGATAATCGAAAGGTCGGCAGTTCAAATCCGCCTCGGCCCACCACTACACTTCTTTCAATTGAATGCTGTAAAAAATGTTTGGGGTTTGTGATTGCGTTATATTACTGCAAATTTTGATTTTGATAAACTCTTTATGGTCAGTTAGTTTGGTTAACTTGGAGAATTTATCCCCGAAAAATGTCAACAAAGCTGACTAACGGCACCAAACAAAAAACAACCGCAGAAAAAATAAACCCGAATCTAAAATGACCCAATCAATTGCACTGCGGCGCCACAATTTTGCAGATCCCGAATAGCTGCAGAGCAAAGCAATAAAAACCACCTAAAAGAACACAAAACCGCAGACGAAGACTATTAATTGCACAGGTTCTAAAACTTGCCAGTGAATAACAAGTAATTTACCCCTTATTTTCCCAATATTGTTTTCGTATTGTTAATTAAATCGAGTATTCACTATTGGTTTGGTGATTGTTTGTCAAAGAAAAAAGATAAACCAGAAGAAACCCATGATGCTTGCGTTCGTGTAGTCGCGGAAGAGTTGAAAAGGGCAAACTGGAGCGTCAAAGCAAACTTGGAAGGCTACGAAAAACCAGCCGCGTTAGCTGAGGGTTATGTACCAGATGTGCGGGCTGAAAAGAAAGGCTGCTTAACACGGATTTGCGAGATAGCAACCCCTGAAATGTTCGAGGGCAACCTAAAGAGGTATCAGGATTTCAAAAATTACTGCGACGAATATGACTTCCACATGTACGTGGTAGATAAAGACGGCAAACGCAGGCAGATTGACCCAGCAACGTTTGGAAAAAAGTAGCCCAGAGCCGTTAGCAGGGCAAGTAGTTGTTTTGAGCCAAGAAAGCGCTTGTTTGTTTTTCATGTGAGAACAGACTTAAGACGAAAGCCTTAATAAATCTCAAAACCCTCTCTTTTATTAAAGAGAGGAGCGGACGCTTTGGGGCTGACTAGAATGGAGCAATACCTAGCAATTATAAAAGTCCTTGACGGCGGGGAATCAAAAACACGAAAACAAATCGTCCGCAAAGCAGGTCTCCACACGATCCCTAAAGACTTCTTTAACTTTCTAGTAAAACTAGACCTAATTCGGGAAGTCTTCCTTGACGCCAAAACCTTCTATATAATAACAGAGAAAGGCCAAAGACTCTGCAAGTATTTCGGCTCAGACGATGAAGGCGAAATCTTCGGTGGCATGGGCATATTCCGGATGGACTAACCCCGTCTATTGGAAGCCAACAACACTGATTTGTTTTTCCTCAACAGCAATGCCCTGTCACGTTGCCCAAAAAACATAACAACATTTGCTCCACGCTTCGTGTTCAAATAAACACGCTATCGCCTAAAACCTTCTGCTCGGCAACTGCAAAGGTCCATGCTCAGCCAAAACTTTGAGAATTTCATGTAATTTCCAGTTTACTTCTTGTAGTCCTGTGCATTCTAACAGCAGGTAAGAGGTATTATCAATGTGGCGTAGAAAAACACACTTCTCGCATCTATTGTTCTTCTTTTTCTGTTTTCGGCTCAGCTTCATATTCATCTTTAGACGCGTGTTCAATCAATTCTCCCGCCTTCTCTAAGGGCGCAACAATTTTCTCCAACGGCTCAGGCAAATGTTGCCTTGCATGTTCCCCAACAGTGATTGCATAGATTTTGGAAAGTTCAGCACCGAAAAGAACCAGCTCATTTAACACAAAAATCCAAAGCAATAAAATCAGCAAAGCACCTGCAGCACCAATAACAGTAGTCACGGTGAAAGTTTGGATGTACGTTCCAAACACATAGTTAGTGATTGTAAAGGCAACTCCAGTGATTACAGCAGCTGAGTAAACGTCTTGCCAATGAATTCTGGTTTCCGGAATCAACTTATAAATTAAAGCTAAAAGTAGCGTTGCAACTGCAAAAGACAACACAATTTGCGCAAAAGCCACAGCAATCGCCGTTAATGTAGTGTTGATCGAAAACATCAAAATAAGGCTGGATAAACCACTACCAAAGGCAGTCCAGACAATAACAATCAAACCAAGAAAGGACACAAGCACAAACGGACCAACCGTTTGCCTCAGCCTCCTCCACAACGGCTTTCTTTTTTGCAGCTTAACTTCCCAAATGCAGTTCATGCTGTCTCGCAAAACAGAAAACGCGCCAATTGCGCCTCCAACAGAGAAGCCCACGACAACAATTGCGGTCCACACGGATGTGAAAGGGGATGTTGCATCTGAAAGAATTTGCCTAAACAAATCTGCAACTGCTGGACCCGCAAGGGCGCTTATTTGCTGAACTAAAAAGTTGATTGATTGAGTTTGACCGTAGAACTGGGAAAAAAAAGCAATGACTATTAGCAGTAAACTGGGCAAGGGGAGGATTATGAAAAAAGTCAGTGCAGCCGCACGTAAGGTGGCGTTATCTTCTAGCCAATGGCGAAATGAATTTTTCAAAATTCTGTAAAGTTCCTTTCGATCCATGAGTGGAACCTACATTTTAATTGTATGGATGGTGTTTATGGTTTATGGTTTTATGTTTGAAACGTTAGTTTTTTAAACTGAGCTATCTTAATAATAATTTGAGGTTTTTGTTTGAGCAAAGAAGAAGAAATGTTAACAGAACTTCGCAAAATCAGGGAAGCACTAGAAAAACCACCCGCACCACCAGCGCCAAAGGGCTTATGGGACGAATTCAAAGATTTCCTGGCAAAATACAAGATTTTCGGACTGGCCGTCGCTTTCATCGTTGCCTTGTACGTAGGCATATTGGTTCAAGCGTTAGTAAAAGACTTGCTTTTACCGCTGATTGGTTTAGCAATCCCCGGCATAGAAAACTTATCAACGTTCGTTTCAGGACCATTTGCAGTCGGAGACTTCTTTGTTGCGTTGATTACATTCCTAATTGTTGCACTCATAGTGTTCCTTGTTGTAAAAGTAGCAAAAAGATGGAAAATCGAATAAGCAAAAAACCTACGAAAAGGTTTTTCCCCTTTTTCTAACTTTTTTACTTATATCAAAGGCCTAAGAATGGCTAAAAGAAAAAGAAGCCTTAAATTAAAATCCAAAAGGTAACTGTATGTAGAGAATTTTTCTTCAGGTCTTCTTAATAAAATTGGATTTGAAGTGCACAATTTAGAAATATTTCAACTACTATAGTTATAGATGAGGCTGTTAGGATGGGCGAGTATGTTAAGGGAGCCGAGCCTGACAGATGGCACTGGCACAGAACCTGCAGCCAGTATCCCCGTGTAATCATCCAGAAACGCATCAACCGACCAAACAAAGATCTCTGCGATGAATGCCAAGACATCGAAAAAAGAGCGCTTCTAAAAACCGCGTCAACATAAAAACGGCTTTTATCCCTAAATACGACAAACCAACGATTTGCAAGCCACCACTCTGAGCATTAAACTTGTGCAATTACCATAAAATTAACCCAAATCAAACATTACATTGACACCTGCTCAGAATAACTGTAACGGATTTCTGCCATGCTAAACCGCTGATACTGGTGGAATTTATCTCGGACTTCTCGGCTCTGAAACGCAAAGTTTGAAATTGCTTCCCATAGAAAAACCCAGCCGCCGATTGCCACCACATCAAAGAGGGCAACCAAAAAAGGGTCCTTTGATGTAGTGTTCAAAGCAAGATGCAAATAACAAAAAGAAAGCAACTACTGAGTAAACCATGCTTCTCTCGTAGCTGTTTCGAATTTGCTTTTGCAGTGAACTGCGGACAAACGTAAAGTACGTTTTTAACCCCAGTTTAAGTCGCTCCTCTTTTTCGGCATCGCACCGCTCCAAAGCCACATTAAACTGCAAAATTATATCGTATTTGAGGGGAATATCTGAGGAGCTTTCTTCAAGGAAAATCCGCAAATCATGGTCAAGGTCCCGTCTACGCCACGGCGCCGAATCCAACTCGTTAAAAACATCCTCATAATGGTCTAAGGCAACGCTGATTATGAAGGCGCCAGTATCTTTGTCCTTTTCATAGATTCGCTCCAAAGCTCTCTCCCCACGCTTCATCAAAAGACACCCTCAAAACGTCAAACAAAAAACACACAAGAGACCGTTTAAACCTTACGACTTGGCAGTAAACCATTCAGGATTTTGTTTTTTCTAGTATTAGCACAAGAAATTGCCGTCTTACTCATTTCTTCCAGTGGACTGATGTTGTGTAACGCTTTTTTGTATTACACTGCCCCGATGGGTTGCTGGCTAATTGAGGCAACTACCACAAGCTGAAGAGATATTCCGATGCTTTCTTGAATCCTTGTGGGTGTGGCGGTTTTAAAACTCTCACAAGAATCGGTCATTTGTCAACAAGATAACCGGCATTGCTGCTGGTATCCAATACACTCTAATAGCGCATATTTCCGCTCCGCCCAAAAACCACCCACCAGCAAAGCCGCCCGCGAGGCAGGCTACTGGATGGTTCTTTCTGTGTGTCGAATTTGTCAAAGCAAACATGTTTACGAATGGCATCACTTTTATTTGGCATGTAGACCTTTGTGGGCATCAAAAAGAATGTTGGTTGCATGGGTTTTGTTTAAATATTAGTATATTGACTATGCTTGTGCAAAAAGAAGGAATATCTAAAGTATGGGTTCCAAGTCTCCAAGAGGCGAATTTGCCGCAAGACAGTTAGCTAAAAAACGGAAAAACTTCCGTTGGTCAGATCGTTACTTTAACCGACGCATGCTTATGCTCGACGAAAAAGTTGACCCCATGCAGGGCGCACCTCAATCTCGGGGCATCGTTCTAGAAAAAGTAGGTGTCGAATCAAAACAACCAAACAGCGCCATCCGCAAATGCGTCCGCACCCAACTCATCAAAAACGGCAGAACAATCACCGCGTTCTTGCCAGGCGACGGCGCCCTAAACGTTGTCGACGAACACGATGAGGTTGTGGTTGAGGGCATCGGCGGAACAAGGGGCGGGGCTATGGGAGACATTCCAGGCGTCCGCTGGAAAGTCGTTATGATTAACGGCGTTAGCTTAAATGAGCTTGTGTATGGACGTAAACAGAAACCAGCAAGGTAATTGATATGTCACAAACAACAACATCCACAGTTTCTTCTCAACCAGCTGAAATTAAGCTGTTCCAGAAGTGGAGTTTTAGAGACATCACGGTAACCGATATCGGACTTCAACGCTACCTGAACCTAACCCCGATGGTTGCACCCCACAGCATGGGCCGCCACGAACACCAACGGTTCCGCAAAGCCAAAGTTAACATCGTCGAACGCTTAATCAACGGATTAATGCGTAGCGGCAAAAATGCAGGCAAAAAAGCCAAAGCGACCAATATCGTCAAAGAAACCTTTGAAATCATCAACTTAAGAACGGGCAAAAACCCTGTCGAAGTCCTAGTCAAAGCCGTAGAGAATAGCAGTCCATGCGAGGATACAACACGTGTCAGTTACGGAGGCGTCGTATACCACCTGTCCGTGGACGTTGCACCGCAACGCAGAATTGACCTCGCCATACGCCATATCACTGAAGGCGCACGGGCAGCAAGCAAAAACAACCCCCGTAGCATTCAAGAAACCCTCGTCGATGAACTCGTGCTTGCAGCCAACAAAGACATAAAAAGCGCTGCCATCGCCAAACGCAACGAAATTGAACGCGTTGCACAAAGCAGCAGATAAAAAGTTTTTCTTCCTTTTTATTTCCAATTTTTCGGTTTATTTTGGGCAGTTTAAACTTTTGCGTGGATTTCCACGATGTCGCCGTCGTCTAAAACAAAGTTCAAACCCACTTTTTTGGGGCTGAAAGGCAGGCGTTTTGCCCAGACCATGGCGAACATGAAGTTGGAGAGAAGTTCTTTGTGGATGTTTTTGGCAAGGTCGTTTATGGTGGCGCCGTGTCTTAGGGCAAATGGGTGGTCGCTGTGGGTTTTGCCGCCGGGTTCTTTGGTGTAGATGCGGATTATGCCCAGGGATTCAAACAGGGCTTTGCCGAGTTCTTGGAGACCTGTTTTTTGTTCGCAGGACATTGCCACTATGGGAAGTTTGTCGCCGACGTAGGTTTGGAGGTGTTTGAGGTTTTTTTGGGCACCGGGCAAATCCAGTTTGTTAGCGACGATTACAGCAGGCTTGTAAATGGTACTTTCAAAGATGGCGTCTTCCACGTCGTCTAATGTGACCGAACCGCTGATGTGGACGACGGCGTCGTGGACTTTGTAGTCTTTTAGCAGTTGTTCCACATCGTTCATGGTGCAGTCGATGAGGTTGCCTATCAAGATTACGCGCAGAGAGGTGCCAGTGTGTTTGCGGTCAATTTCCACTTTGCCTTTGGGTTTGTAGACTAAAACTCGGCTTTTCTCCAGTTCCGCCAGCACCAACTTGAGCTGTGGCACAGGGTCAGTTGATAAATCCAACATCAAAATTACGCCGTCAGCGTTCCGCGCCAGTCCCAATGTGACTTGTCCACCTGCTTTGCCTTCGTAGGCGCCTTCCATCACGGCGGGGGATTCCACGATTTGGAACTGAACCTCTTTGTAGGTCATTATGCCTGGGATTGGTTCGTGGGTGCTGAATGGTGTGGGGGTAACTTGGAC
>JBJKPJ010000308.1:0-3818 GCA_046706605.1 Bathyarchaeia archaeon
ATCCGCTTCTAAATGCAGATTTTCGATGTCGTCAATTTAATTGGCTATGGTTTCAGCTTCTTTGTAGGTAGGTAAAACCACGCCAATTTCAGAGTTAAATTCGGAACCGATTACGTGCGGGCTCATCAATTTCTGACCAACTTTTAACTGGGTTAATGTGAGCTAATAAAGGTTAGCAATTATTCAGCTTTATTTAGCGCTTGCTGTTTTCTTTTGTAATACGCCAGCGGGTGATAAATGCGTCGGCACAGATCATCACGGTTTTTGCAAACCCCATGGGTTTGCAACACCGCGCACTGCGGGCAAGTGTATTTTGTTCCTGAACCGCGTTCTCCAGCAATATGCTCAATTTGGTAACGCGTCAACCGCTCATTATAGTCTGAGAAAGTTTTAAACAGCTCGTTTAAGCCCTCAGGCGTCATGCCGATATTAACCATAAACGACGTTAACGTGAAACGACCCATGTGTGAGAGGTGATGCGCCTGCGCTGCATCGACGTAGAGCGCGTTTATGCAGGGTGGAAACGCAGCTTGCACCACCACTTTGGGCATTTCCTCAGTTTCTTCACCGATTTGGTCTTGGGCTAATTTAATTAGTGCCTCTGCGATTTGGGTGATTTCCTCTGGCAGGTTTCTGAGTTCTAGGACATCCAACCGTTTTTCCACTCTGTTTTTAACCTCTTCTTGGAGAAGTCGAACCACTTTGTCTTTGTTTAAATAAACCACACCCTTGTCCATAATTTGGTTAACAAGTTTCCATTCGCTGCCATGCATGTGCGCCGCATTTTTCAAAAAGAAGTTGAACCCAATTTGGAAATCCTTGTAAGGAGCTCCTTCGTTGATGTTCCAGCCGAAATCTCGGGCAATAGCCACGATTTTTGCCTTATTTTCCTTTAGCATCTGAACATGAGCAGTTTTTGCAACAGCGAGGGCATAGCGTTTTTTTATCCAAGAGTTTTTTGTGGCTATAACCAAAATAAGTGCAGCGGCAAAAGAGGAAATCTCCGCCCTTTTATCGTGCAACCGTTCGCCTGTGTTTACTTCCAGAATTGCCGTTTCCACGCGGTCTTTGGCCCGGTCAAAAACAGGTTTCTCAGAAGTTAAACTTGTGACAGTGAAGTCTAGTTCTGCTATTTGTTGGGAGGCTTGTTTTAAAAAAGGGTAGTTGGCAAAATCTTCTGAAGATAATGCCGTTTCCATCTGCAACTTGGCTTACTCTGTTTCGATTCTTGGTGCCAAGAAGAAGGTTAACTTGCCCTCTCTGGTCTGCTGGAAATCAATGCGTACCGGCATGTCAGTTGAGAACTCGAGGGTTGCGATGTCCGAGGTTGCGGAGGCTGCCTTTATGATTTCTGAGAGGTAACTTAGGCTGAAAGTTGCTTTGGCTTTTTCTTTAACTTCTAAATCTAGAAGGGTGTCGTTGCCTTTCTGCAGGGTGATTGTTGCGCCCATCAAATCGCCTGAAGCGCTAAGCGTCATTTTATCGGGCTCAGCTTCGATGCGCACATGGTCGCTGACAAGTTGGGCATCTTCGATAGCTTGGCTTAAGCCCGATGTGGTGGTTTTTGCTTTAACGTTGAAGCTGATTTTTGGCGTGGGGACTTCCTCCTCGCTTGCTTCAAGGGTGGGCATGGTGAAGTTGCGGCTGTACTTGCCCGTGATGATCACCAGTAACCTTCCTGTTTTATCGTCAAGTGACAACTCAACAGTTTCGTCTTTGCCGGCTCGTTTGAGGAGTTTTAAGAGTTCGCTGATGTTGAGGCAGACTTTGCTGGGTTCTGTGCTTTGGAATTCTTGGAAAATAGTTTTTGGCCACTCAAAATCAATCATAGCTACACGGGAGGGGTCCATAGCGCGTAGTTTTAAGCCTTCCGGATCAATTTTGAAGGTTGCCTCGTCAACTAGGATGGAAATGGCGGTTGCCATATCCCTTAAAAGTTTAGCATCAGACACTTTAAGCTTGAACATATACCTCTTCCTCGCTTATTGGATACTATACAGTTATATTTAGCTTATCACTGCAGTCTTTGTTTAATAAATTTGCCCCTTAAAACCTCAAAGGGTTCTATAGAAATATTTTGTAACATTTTTTCTTTCTAGCAACACTTAAAACTCCTTTTGTCCTATGTGGTTAACCCTGATTAACGAATAGTTTGGGAGGGACAGAAAGGTTGGCAGCTAAAATTTACACGTTAGACTTTTGTTATGAGAATTCGCTTGTTAAAATAGTGGCGAACCGTAACTGTCCTGAAATTAAACTTGCAGGCTTAATCGTTGGACCTTTTGATGAAGGCAACGAATACGACGTTTACTTTTGGGTAGCAAAAGACCTTGCTTCTGCGGGTGTGGTGCATTTCCGTGAAGATGACATTTTGGATTCCACCAAACTCTTCAAGGTGCAATGGAAAGAAGGCGTGCAGATTCCTGGTCAAATCTCTGACTTGCAAGGCGATTTTTACCCTAAACTGCGCAGATTCATCGCGGAATTAAAAGGGCAAGCGCAGAAACAATCTGAAAAATACCGTGAATATGACCGAGCAAGGCAGCTTGCACGAGACATCGTTAATTCACGGCTAAAAAAAATAATTGCTATATCTGCTGCTCCAGCCCAAAGTGACCATATGCTTAAAAAATTCACAAGCGAAGAACGCATCATCTATGAGCAGCTTGTTAAGCTTATTTCTGAGTGGAAAACGCGGATTTTAGAAAACGAAGGAGACAAATAGATTGGCAAAGTTGGAAGTCGTTGACCCTCAGGTGCGTTTTGAAGAGTTCTTTAAAAAGGAGAAGTATAGGCAGCGTATTGCCCAATTAGCCATCAGCGGCAAAGGCTCACTAATCATTGAGTTTGAGGAACTTTACGGTTTTGATCAAGCCCTCGCTGAGCTGATCCTAAACAAGCCTGAAGAGTACCTGCAATACGCTGGCAAAGGGGCATATGCGCAACTGCGCATTGAAGACGCCGAATACGCCGAGAAAATAGAGAAGGTTACCGTCCGCATTGTCAAGTTGCTGGGCAAAGAGCAGCTTCGCCGGCTTGGTTCACGGCACATGAGTAAACTCATCATGGTTGAAGGCATCGTTGTCCGTGCAACACCTGTTCGCCCCATGGTTCAAGTAGCTGCCTTTAAGTGTAAACGTTGCGGAACCATGAATCTAGTTGAACAAACAGGTCAGTTTCTTAAAGCCCCTGCTGTCTGCGCCGCTCCCGACTGCGGAAGAGATGGACCATTCGAGTTTAGCCAAGAAGAATCTCAATTCATCGACTCCCAAGATCTTCGTCTACAGGAAAAACCTGAGGATTTGCCTCCAGGGCAGCTTCCAAGGGTTTTAGCAGTTAAACTTGTGGGCGACGAAATTGTGGATGTTGCACGTCCAGGAGACCATATTTCCATAGTTGGCACTGTCCGAGCATTTGCGCCTTCACTTATGGGTATGGGCAAACTTCGCACTTTTATTTTGCAGCTTGACGCAAATAGTATTGAAGTTTTAGGCAAAGAACCCGAAACTTCGCCGCCAACGCCTGAGGAAGAAGCAAAAATCCTCGAGTTGTCACGTGACCCCTGGGTACATAAAAAAATCATAAGCAGCATCGCCCCCTCGATCTTCGGTCTAGAGCACATAAAGGAAGCCATCATGTACCTGCTTTTTGGTGGCGTATCCAAAACCCTTCCAGACGTCACAGTCAGAGGCGAAATGAATGCGCTTCTCATCGGTGACCCAGGCACAGCTAAATCCCAACTGCTTCAGTACGTTGCAAGAATTGCGCCGCGTGGCTTGTACACTTCTGGCAGAGGAACTACAGCCGCAGGATTAACC
>JBJKPJ010000309.1:0-3138 GCA_046706605.1 Bathyarchaeia archaeon
TCTTTGAACTCATACTTTTTATTCTCAGTTGCCAACTCCAACGCCTTGAAATCAAACGCAAAATGGCAACAGAGGCAAAAAGACGACAAAGCAGGGCATAAAAAAGACGGAAGAGGCTGGCTTCACCCAACAGCATAAATGCGCGCTATAAGTTTTTAGCGTGAACAGCTTTAGGTGTTTTTCGTCTGGCGATTAAAAGAAAGACGATAGCGATGATAGCTGCTATGATGCCAATAAGCAATGCCCATTCAACGGTTTGGTTTGAATTAACTGGGGCTACGGATGGCGCAAGGGCTATAGTCACCTGATGAGTACTTTGATGATAAGCAAAGCTAAGTAGCCAGGCATTATTCTGGGCAGAAATACTGTATTGAATTGGTTTCCCATCGAGGTGAACTTGGATTTTAGATACATCATTGACTATCGATTGGGGAATGTAAATTTCTAGATAGCCATTTGTTCCTGAGGCGCCGGTGGTGCTAAAGCTTAACTGGTTGCTTGTTGAGTTAAAGTAAAGCGCAGTTATTGTGGAGTTGGAATTAACCGAAAAAACGTTTTCTTGCTCGCCTGGCACAAGTGCAAAGGTAACTATCTGGCTAGCGCTACCGTAGAGTGAGTCTCCATCAAAGGTTGCATTCAACAGGTATGTGCCTGTAACTTGCGGTAGCCATAAAGCGGAAAATGACCCGCCACTGGCGGTGTCCACTGTTGTTAAGTCAACCCATGATTTGCCATCATTCACGCTGTAGGAGAGGAAAATTGGCTCGTTTGAAATTCCTACACCATCATATGTTAAGTTGCCTGATATGTCAACACTCAGAATTGAGTTCGATGAGGAGCCTTCGCATGTCTTGCTTAAGATAGGTATGGTTTTTGGTTGGGGTGTGGGTGTGGGTTGAGTTGGTGTGGGTGTCAGTGTTGGCTGAAGAGAGGCAGTTTGAGTTGGGGCAATAGTTGGGCTAGGGGAGGGAGCGGGTGTAGGAGTTGGGGTAGGGTTGGGATTTAGACTTAATCCTAATGGTGCTTGTGGGTTTGGCTGGGTCAGAAATGGGCTAACGGTGATTGCACCTAGGGTTGTGTTGTATTTGTGGTCAAATATTGATTGCCCAATTGTTTGGCTGTCAATTGTTCCCCACCAATTGAACGTGGCATCGAATGTGTCTACACTGTTTAGGAGGTTGTAATTGCTGTTGTTGTAAATGTTGTTTTGGTGTATAGTCGGTATTGGCGCTCCAGAGTGGGCAACTAGGTAGATTCCGTTCGAGTTCCCTGTTATAGTGTTGTTTGAGATGGTAGTTGCTCCAATGTAAGCTCCTTGCCAGGCAAAGACTTCTATGCCTTCTCCGTCGCCGACTATGAGATTGTTATTTATCAAGGGGTTATTCCAGTCATGGTTTGGATAAGCAGTAGAGGTAGTAAATACCTCTATTCCAACTGGACAATTGTATATTGTGTTGTAGGATATGGTTCCGTTTGAATAGATGCTAAGCCCTGTTCCTGAAACTATATTTCCGGTGATTGTAGGGGTAATTGCTGTTCCAAAGGCAGTGAGGCCTCCAGTGATAGTGTTATTGATTACTTGGGTGTTTGCGTTGGCCTGCATTCCCCTACTAATTATGGAGCCAAATATTATTGCCGAGCTATTGTCCACTACATACGAGTTTACAATTGCATTGCCAATAATGTTGCCAGTGTCTGTGCTTTCATTCCAGCCATTGCTAGTAGGCAGAAGAGTTATGTCGCCTGCATTGAAATAAATCGGGTTTTGGGTGCTGCCAACTGCAGAAAAAGTTCCATTTACGATAATTGAGTTGCCGCTAAGATCAATAGTTGCCCCTGGCTGCACGGTTAAAGTGACACCACTGTTTACCATAATTGGTCCTGTCAGGAAGTAGGGACTATTTGCCTGCGACCAAGTTGTGTCTGAGGTAATGTTACCGCTGACCGTTGTTAAGATGGGTTGTTGCTTTACTTCAAGAGTGATTACATTGCTGGCGCTTGGCATGTAGTAGTCACCGTAATTGGGGTCTTGCGAAGGGATAACGCCTGGAGGCGGATTGATATATAGGATAGTTTGCCCTGAAAAATTGACCTGAAAAGAATAGTTGCCAAGCTGAATTGGCGTGAACATGGTATAGGTTCTGCCGGATGCATCAGTAGTAAATGGACCTAGCAATTGTTTTGTTCCATCGGGAGAAGCAACACTTATGGTTAAGTTTTGCCAGCGGTCACCGTAAATGCCGCTTGCAGTAGGCGGCGGCTGGGACAGCCCAAAGTTGATTATGACAGTCTGGCCTACACCTATAGGATTAGGTGAAACAGAGGCATATGTCTGAGTGGGAACATTCAACGGAGGAGAATGCCCATTCACAGAAACTTGATTACTAAGAAAAACAATGCTTGAAATAAGAAATAACACAATAACCAGAATAGACACTCTGCTTCCAAGTTTTTTCAAGCTTCCATCTCCGATGTTCTGCAGGAT
Source organism: Bathyarchaeia archaeon (assembly GCA_046706605.1). Taxonomy (GTDB): domain Archaea; phylum Thermoproteota; class Bathyarchaeia; order Bathyarchaeales; family Bathycorpusculaceae; genus Bathycorpusculum. The sequence continues at coordinate 2,486 of JBJKPJ010000309.1, forward strand.
TGAGGCTGCTTATCACTTTGTAAGGGTGCCTCAAGAAGAACAGATAATGATGGCTCGCTATAAAATTTCCTCACAAAATAATCTAAGAAAATGAAGGCAAAAAACGATAACAATCAGCAATCTACCTCAAATAGGGGTCAACTAAATTGCAGGATTGGAAGCGCTACAATAGAGTAAAATAGAAGAGTAACGCCATTTTAGTTATGAAAATCAAACTTTTGACTGTTTTTGTTGACGACCAGGCAAAGGCACTTAAGTTTTATACAGAAATCTTAGGCTTTGTTAAAAAAGCGGATATAACAGCCTACAATTACAGATGGTTAACGGTTGTTTCACCCGAAGAGCCAGACGGTACTCAACTGCAGCTTTCCCCAAACACTAATCCAGCCGCAAAAACCTATCAGGAAGCCATCTTCAAGCAGAAAACTCCAGCTGCAATGTTTTATGTTGACGACGTTCAAAAGGAGTATCAGAGGCTCAAAGACCTTGGCGTAAAATTCACAACAGAGCCAACCAAAACACCGGGATCAACCATTGTCGTGCTTGATGATACCTGCGGAAATTTCCTACAGCTAACCCAACTCGGATAACACTAACCCCATTTTAATCTAAGCATGCACTGAATTTGTTGCCGTGTCTTTGCAGCCTAAGCT
>JBJKPJ010000310.1:0-3132 GCA_046706605.1 Bathyarchaeia archaeon
GTAAACAAGACGCTGAGGGGGTCTATATAAACGCCTGCGGTGATGCTGCCTATACCGGGGAGCCAACTGACTGGGGAAGTGGATATTGCTTGACCGTTGCCTGACCAAACAGCGGGCACCAAACTTACTGCCAATGCGGCGGTAATGGCGGCTATGGCGACAACGAAGTAGTTTCGGGCTTTATCACTGTATTTTCCAATCAAGGGAACAAGTAAGCTTGAGAATAGGGGAATAACCCAGACGAGCCATGCGGAGATTTCTTCGATCATCATTGCATTTCGACCTCAGGTTCAGTTTTTCCTTTTTCTTGCATTATCTGCATGATTTTACTGATGTCGCTTGTACCATATTTTTTCTGGACAATGACAAGCAATGCTAAGATGACACCGCTAACCGCAGTGTCGGTCGAGAACGCTAAAATCAGAAACGCTTGCCCCAAGTTTAGGCTGGATGCAAGCATCACGAAATTCAAAGTTGCCGCAATCGCGAGCAACTCAATTGATATGAATACTTTGAGGAGGGAGCGGTTAGTAAGCAAACCGTAAATTCCGATTTCCATCAAAACTAAGCCGAGTATTACAAAGTCCATTATTTTTTCCTCCTCTCATAGAGCATGATGGCAATTCCTAACGCAACTGTGAAAATAACTAGCGCCTGCAAAACCACATCTAATCCTCGCGTGTTCCAGAGGGCATCGCTAAATTCGCCTGCAGAACCTTGTCCGCTAGTGATACCTGAAACGTTGAGAAAGATGACAGGCAAAGACAAAACAGCCCCAGCGCCTACCAAAGCACCAACCCGTGTAGGTGAAGCCTTCTTTACAGGTTTATCGCCAAGCATTTCACCTGACAAAAATAGGATAGCTAACGTGCCAACACCAACGGCGAATTGGAAAACTGCAGCAAAGATTGCGCCGTCCAACGCGTAAATAAGTGCCGTAAACAGAAAGGTTCCTGCCAATGCGGCGACGGCGTAGACGACTTCATCGAGGAAAAGGGCTAAAACTGCGGAAATTACTAGTCCAACTGCAAGAATTTCAAATATCATTATTTTGCAGGCTCCTTATTGTTCGATGCTGGTTTCATTATTAATGTTCCTTTATCGGTTGTAGCCAACTCGTAGAGGTCTGAGGCTTTTATGGCCTTTCTAGGGCAGCTCTCCACGCATTGGTGGCAGAAGATGCATTTGTTGAGGTTGATTTGGGGGCGTTTTTTTCCGCCTTCGATTTCAACGATTTCTATGGCTTTTGTGGGGCAATCACGCTCGCAAACTCTGCAGCTTGAGCCAACGATGGATTTCACATCGAAGGTTAATCCCAGCTTTGGGTCTGTGCCGACTTCGATAATGTTACAGGATTTTATTTCGTAAATGGGCTCCCCTCGTGAGTTTAGGGGTAGCTCTGGTTTTGCAAATGGGTATTTGGTTGTTGCGGGTTTTGTGAACAGGTGGGATGCTGCTCGTTTGAATATTGGGGATATGCGTGATTTTTTCGTCATTTTTGTTACACCAACGGGTAAATCCATGTTACGAAAGCTACTGTCAGCATTAGTGACAGCAACGATGCGGGTAAGAGTATCTTCCAGTTGCCTCTTAGCACTTGGTCAATGCGGAAGCGAGCAAACACGGTAGTGATGTACTCTGTTATAACTACGATTAGCAAGACTTTGAGGACAAACCAAAGGCTGTACCAGAACCATGGTGCACCAAAGAATACAGGTCCATAGGGTCCGCCGAGAAACAATTCAGTCACCAACGCGGCGCCAAACACAACTTGCACGTCCCGTGTTAGATGCAAGAAAGCCAATTTTGCACCCGTATACTCGGTTTCTAAGCCACCGACAAGCTCGCTTTCTGAGTGGGGTACATCGAAGGGATCTTTTTCAAGTTCAGCTTGAAGAGTAACTAAGAACAAGACAAACGCCCAAGGCGCCATCACCAAGAATGGAACCCACGAGTTTGCTTGGAATGTGGCAATGCTGGCTATACTTAAGCTGCCTGCAATGAAAGCGGGTGTTAATGCGATTAAGAATAGGGGAATGTCATAACCCAAGAACTGGGTTAAAACTCTAGCTGAACCAATTGTGCCATAGGGGTTGCAGGATGCCCAGCCAGAAAGGAACAGCAAAAAGTTTGCTATGGTGGAGAACGCTAAGATTATGATTAGGTCGCCATTGAAGCCGCCTGAAAAAACGTTTGCGCCGTCGATAGGCAGGAAACATGTTGCAAAAACCATTATGGTAAAGGCGACTAGGGGCGCGAATTTGAATATCCATTTTTTGGCGTCTCGAGGTTCAATATCTTCCTTGATTAATAGTTTAATAAAGTCTGCAAGAGGCTGCAGAATGCCCGCTGGACCAGCCACCATAGGACCAACGGGGTTTTGTATGCGGGCTTCAAGTTTGCGTTCTAGCCAGTCACAGAACAGAGTTAACAGTAAGATGAAGGTAAATCCTGGAAAAATGAGGATGCGGAAGATAAGGGTAAAGTCAATCATAGCTTATCACCGGTCAGTACATGAGAAGCATGGGTCTAAGCTGACAAAGTTGGCTGGAACATCAGCTATGCTTTCGCCTATTGCTGTTTTTAGGAATGCTGGAAGGTTTGCAAATGTTGGTGTGCGAACTTTAACGCGCTCTGGCATGTTTGTGCCGTTGCTTTTTACGTAGTAGAAGAGTTCGCCTCGGGGGGCTTCAACGCGGTTGACTGCTTCGCCTGCGGGGACGCTGCGGGGTAAATCAAGCTTTATGGGTCCTTTGGGCAAGTGGTCAAGGGTATATTCGATGATTTTGATGCTTTCCTCAACTTCATCCATACGTACATTCATCCGTGCCCAAGTGTCGCCTTCCTTGTAAACGATTTTCTTGAATGGAATCTCATCGTAAACTTCGTAGGGTTCATCTTTGCGGACATCAATGTCAACATTTGAGCCCCGTGCAACTGGCCCGACAACGCTAAGTTTGAGCGCATCGCTTCGTTGCAGGGTTCCGACGTTTTTCATGCGTAGTCCGATGGTTGGTTCTTCTTCGTAGATTTTGCGGTAGAAGGGTAGTTTGCCTCTGAGGTCGTTTAGGACGGCTTTGATTTTAGGTGTTTCTGCTTCATCAAGGTCGCGTCTGACGCCTCCAACTGTAA
>JBJKPJ010000311.1:0-10760 GCA_046706605.1 Bathyarchaeia archaeon
ACCTGTCGCCGTAAATAGTGCCAGCAGTCATAGGAGGCTCATTAAGCCAAAAGCCAACAGTAACAGCTTGACCCAAACCCGCAGGATTAGGACCAACGTTAATGAAAGCCAAAAGCTGAATCTGCCATGCTGGAGTGTGAGCGTTTGCACTTGGATAGAATGCCATTGATGCAGTCATTGATATTGCCAGAATTGCTACCATAAGAACAGCGAGTTTTCTATTTTTTATAATATTCAAACGTTTTCTTTCTCCTATATGGTTTTATGGCGAAATTCGCCAAATCTTCCCAAAAGGCCATAACATAGCTATAAAGAAGTGCTGGTAGGAGCCCCAACAACAGCGCATTTTTGGAAGTTAGGGAAAGGTATTTGGGGATGAAAAATCAGTTTTTTTAGTTGCATTGGTGAGTCTACGGTCGAAAAGAGATTAAGTACCAACGAAGAGCACATTAAAACCCTGATCAGTTTAGGGTTAAGCGGGACAGAGGCAAAAATAAGTTTAGCACTCTCCGTCAGAGGAACATCTACTGTAAAAGAAATCGCAGACGCATCCAGCGTCGCCCGCCCCGACACTTACCGAGCACTTCTGGAGCTTGAAAGAAAAGCCCTAATCGAAAAAAGTATAGCTAACCCCACAAGGTACAAACTGCTTCCTCTGCCCGAAGTATTATCCATACTCATGGAGCAAAAAGAAGCCGAAACCCTACGAATACAAGAAAAAGTCTCCGAACTGCTAAAAGATTACCAAAAAAGGCTTGCCGACCAAGAACCCGAAAGCAAGGGCGCATTCGTTTTATTACCAAACGAAAAAGCCTTCACAAACCGATTAAACAAACTGTTAGAAAAATGCGCCAAAAGCGTCTACATTATTTCATACCAGAAAAAACTCAACTTATTCTTAGAGGGCATACAGGAAAATCTACCCAAGGATTCTATTGGAGAAGTAAAAGTAAGGATTGTAACAGAAAAAAGACAAAGCAACAACTTAACATCCAAGCTACACAACCTACAGAAAAAAACCAGCTTGGAAACCAGATTTGTGAACATTTTACCACCTTTCTCTTTGGCTGTGTTTGACGAAAAAGAAGTACTTCTATTGATAAAAGAACCAGACACAAGTAGCCAGTCCACTGCCACTTACTCAAACAATCCAAGCTTAGTGGAGCTTTCACAAAACTACTTCAATGATACATGGTTTGCCGCAGCCGAACCGTCAAGTTTATCGTTTAAATGCACGCCCCAGCAGTTTGACAGCTTATATACAAATATGCTCAACGGGTTTGCATACTGCAAAATGCTATTTGACAATGAGGGCAAACCCTCAGATTTTGTTCACCTCCAAATTAATCAAGCCTTCGAGAGAATAACAGGTCTTAAACGTGGACAAGTTTTAGGAAAAAAAGCCACTCAAGTCATGCCGGGAGTTAAAGAGAAACAACCAGAAATATTTGAAATTTACGGCAGGGTCTCTTGCTCTGGAAAAGCCGAAGAGCACGAGCTGTTTTTTAAGCGGCTTAGGATTTGGCTGCATCTTTCCGTTTACGCTCCCATAAAAGGATACTTTGCCGTAGTGTTTGAAGACATAACGAAATGCAAACAGGCAGAGCAAGCGTTGCTTGAAAGTTTATCATTAATTGACACAGTATTTGCCAGCGTAAAAGATGCGATTATTACTTTTAATTTGGAAGGCGTTGTGCTAAATTTCAACGAAGCTTTCCTTAGCTTATACGGGTTTAAAAGTAAAGATGAAGCACCAAAAACCATCAAAGAATTTGCCAACATATTTGATGTTTTTACTGTTGGAAACAAAGCGGCCAATTTTGCGTCAGTCATCACAGCAAAGGAAGAAACAGCTTCATGCAAGTTTATCGTCAAACGTAAAGATTCAGGTCGAAAATGGGTTGTAAATCACACCTTTTCGCCGTTGCGTAACAAAAAGGGTCAACGGTTTGGAATGGTGCTATTCCTTCAAGACATAACTCAACGCAAACGCAACGAAGAAAAAATCCAAAAACTCAACCGCACCCTCAAAGCAATCAGCAACGCCACCGAGACCTCAGAAACACACTAATCTACATCAACCTTTAGAAAGTATTTTTCTAAAACGTAGAAAAACTACTACGTTAAAGTCGCTCAAACTGTGGACGAGGCATGCGAACTGATAGAAGTAGGCTTTGAATATGTTACAGAAATAAACGGCATGAAATTATTCAGGAAAAGAAAGTAGTCTCATATAACTCTGTACTAATCTTTTATGGCTTCAATGAAGCTCATAACATTCCAGAGTTTAACCCGCGTGTAAGGCGGCATGTTGGGGTCTTGGAGAATTTCATCTAGCATAGACACAGCATTTGAAGCACGCACAGCTGGAGTGTATTCGGGGCTTTGCAGGGCATTCATGGCGTCTTTCGCGCTACGGCGGATGTTTCTGGGTGTTGTGCTGTCTTCTGAAACCTCACCTAATACTACTAGAGCTTGCTGGATTTTAGCTTCATATTCTTCAGTTTTTTTCTTACGCACCATAATGACTCCCCTTTCACCATCTTTGGCTGTGACCAAGTTATATAAGTATTGATACGTATTTACTTTGGGGTTCTCATGCAATCAAACCAGGAAAAATCACCAATAAAAAAAGGAGCAAATCTGCTATTGCAAGGCGCTGCCTTAACGGACCTTGCGTGCCCAGCCTGTGGTTCTCCGCTTTTTAGACTTAAAGACGGCACATTGTGGTGTATTAAAGACGAAAAAAAAGTCATAATCGTCAAGGAAAACCAGCAAGAACCCACCCAAACCCAAGCGCCCAGTTCAGCCTATAGCAAGCTTGAAGCAACCCTGCTAAAGAAAATTGAGGAACTCCAAGAAAAAATAGAGAAAACCCAAGATGTTGACGAACTCCAAAAACTAACTGCTGCCCTCAGCGAACTGCTAAATAGTGTTGAGAAAATCAAAAAAATAAAAAACTAGGCAGAACCGCGTTGACTTTGGGTTACTACGAAAAATTTCCCGCAACCATCCACCAAATTAACCTTTTCTCAACATCTCTCTCCAGCCGTAAACTTCAGCAAAAACTGCTTAAAGCACTTCGAGAAGTAAATAGCATGGAGTTTAGTTTTGAAGAAGTCGTCATCCCAACCGTGCCCAACGGGAAAGTGATTTTTGAATTTGGAATAGCTCATGACGGCGGCTTCAACTTTATCGATGAGGCAGAACTTAAAAAAGCCATAGAGTTTGTGTCAAAAAATCGGGTCGCCGTGATGGATTTTTTCTGCTCTATCCGTTACTACAAGCTTAAAGGCGAAAAAAGGCTGCCATTAAAGTTTGATTATTACATGTTTAAGTGCACCTTTAGTGCTGGTACCCTGGAAGTTTTGGTGTTTCATGAGCGGGGACCAAGATACATCTCGCCTGAAGAACTAACGTCTTTTATTTTTGATAAAATAAACTCGACATCAAACAAAAACAGGAAAGCACTTAAGAAAACAAACATTTACCAGCGCTAACAATGTTTTTTATAAAAATTATAGCCGAAAATTATATCTCTATCTATCTTAAAGCTAACAGTGGGCAGTAATTAGTCTTTAAACAAAACAGAGGAAGCATACACCATGTTACCCATAGAAGTGACATCCCTCAAAAAGCACTACGGGGAAATAAAAGCTGTAGACGGCATCTCCTTTTCCGTCAATGAAGGCGAAGTCTTCGGGCTTTTAGGTCCAAACGGCGCAGGAAAAACAACCACCATCGAAATCATGGAGGGCTTACGTGAAAGAGATGGCGGAGATGTGAAGATTTTAGGTCTTGACCCATGGAAATACGGGTATGAACTTCACAAGAAAATCGGCGTTATCCCTCAGGAATTTACTTTTTTGGAAAAAATCACTCCAAGAGAAGCCATCATTTACTATGGTGACCTCTTTAACGTTAAAGTTGACCCTGACCAGATTTTAAAGGAAGTACTCCTTGAAGAATCGGCGAAAGTTAACTTTGACAATTTATCAGGCGGACAAAAACAAAAAACAGGGCTAGCCCTCTCGCTTGTTAATTCGCCTGAACTGCTTTTCCTTGACGAACCAACAACAGGGTTAGACCCCAACGCTAGACGCGCCATCTGGGAAGTCATACGGGGCCTAAAATCTAAAGGCAAAACCATCATCTTAACCACTCACTACCTAGACGAAGCACAACAACTCTCCGACCGCGTTGCCATCATGGACCACGGAAAAATCGTTGCCAGAGGAACTACCGAAGAAATCATCCAGCAGCACGGTTCAGGGGAACGTTTAGAAATTCACGGAAACCAAAAACTCGCCGACTACATAAAAGCAAACACTGAACTACAGGTTGACTACAACAAAGCTAAAGGGGAAATCGTCATACCGCTTGAGAAAAAAATCGATGCACTTGCAGCTTTAGCGGCAGCAGAGCAGTCAGGGTTGGATTGGGGAGAAATCCAAACTCTACGCGACAGCCTTGACGATGTGTTTGTTAGGTTGGTTAGCGGGCAATTAAATGAACAAGGCGATATTCTCTCCGAAAACACGCAAGCCAAGCAGCCTACGGTTGAAAAGAAAAAACGTTGGAGGCGGTAAGGATGGTCAGCGGAAAACGAATTTATTCAGATTTTAAAGTGTTTAGTCGAGGCTACCTACGCAACAAGTTCGGTTTGTTCTTCGGCTTAGTCTTTCCAGTTATCTTAATTGTGATTTTTGGTGCCATTTTCTCCAGCAGCGGCACAGGAACCATCAACGTGTATGCCCAGAACCAAGACACAGGAGCCTTTGGACAAAACATCGGCGACAGCTTCCTTTCAGCGCTCAATGAATCCTCAACAATTCGGGTAATCACGGTGGACGCCTCAGAAAACTTTGCAGATTACCTGGCGGCGCATTCAGTAGCGGATGGCATAATTATTCCCCAGAACTTTACTGCCAGCTATCTTGCTGGTCAACAAGTGAACGTGACGGTTTATGGTAATCCAGCGTCAAGCAGTAGCGGTATCGTAAGTGGAACTGTCGGTGGATACGCGAACTACTTCAACCTACAAAGATACAACGGCACAGCTGTTATTGGCTTTTCAACTGCAAGCGTGAACACTCAGCAAACCAAATATGTGGACTTTCTGATTCCTGGCTTAATAGGTTTTGCCATTCTCACCAGCCCCATGTTCTCGCTGGTCAACATCTCCTCCGAATACAAGAAAACCAAGCTATTCAAGCAACTCTCACTAACGCCGCTTACCAAGATGGAGTGGCTAACCTCCAAAATGCTCTGGTACATCGTGTTAACCATTGTGGGTTTCCTGCTTATGGTGGGAGTAGGAGTGGCAGCTTTTGGCGCTCATGTCACGTTAACGCCATGGCTCATACCTTTCCTTATCTTGGGACCAATGCTTTTCGCAGCGCTTGGCATGCTTGTTGGCACCGTAACAAAAAACCCCGAAACCGCAGGCGTCATCGGCAACATCGTCACCTTCCCCATGATGTTCTTGGCAGGCACGTTCTTCCCTATCAGCATCATGCCCACTTACTTGCAGAACTTCGCCCATGTACTGCCGCTCTTCTACATTATCGAGGGCTTAAACAACGTCATGGTTTACGGCAACCTCACAGGTGCCGCCATCGACATAGCTATCGTTGCCATAATAACAGTAGTAATTTTCGCGTTAGCCGTGAAGCTGTTTAAGTGGAGAGAAGACTAAACCACCAACACCGCTTTCTTTTTTGTGGGCGATCTTAGAATCACAAGAGACCCGCAAAAGAGGATTATAGCTTTTTAGGTTGGTAACGTTTCAGCACCTGCTGGGTTGTGGAACATGAGTTTTTTGCCACAATCCCAGTATAGCTCCATGCAGAAGCAGTCAGCTTGTGAGTGTGGAAACATATCTCGCTTGTTTATTTTTCCACGACAAATAAAGCAACATTGAAAACGCAATACAAATTACTGTAACAGTGACGTACCCCTCAATAGTTTCTAAATAGAAAATTTTTATTAGACATCAAATAGTTTAGCGATGTCTGCTAAGCCATTGTTTATATAAAAACTCATCAATAGGTATCTGCATACCCAGGTGACCTGTTTGAAAGCGTTAATCTTAGCAGGAGGCTTTGCCACAAGACTGCGACCGCTAAGCTGCACCCGACCCAAATGCCTCTTCCCAATTGTCAACAAACCCCTGCTACAATGGACCTACGAGCGATTAGCCAAAAACGGCGTAGACCAAGCAATCCTCGCAGTTAACGCACTAACCCAATTCTACATAAAGCAAAACCGCCCCAACAAAAGCGGCTTAAAAATCAAGTTCTCCATTGACCCCCCAAAAATGCCACTGGGAACAGGGGGACCCATAAAAAAAGCTGAAAAACTCATCGGATACAACGAGCCTTTCATTGTTTTAAACGGAGACATATTTGCCGACATAAACTACCGACACCTCATTGAAACGCACCGCAAAACAGATGCGCTTGCCACCATTGCACTCTGCCGAGTAGATGACCCCTCCGCGTTTGGCGTAGCTGAACTGGAAAATGGAGACCACATTGTAAAATTTATTGAAAAACCATCCAAAGGCGAGGCGCCAAGCAACTTCATAAACGCAGGAGCCTACGTTTTGAGCCCAAAAGTTTTCAGGTACATTGCTGAGGGGAGGGCGGTGTCGATTGAGCGAGAAGTTTTCCCCAAGTTGGCGGCGGAAGGCAGACTTTTCGGGCACAAAGTTGACGGCTTATGGATTGACATTGGCAAGCCCAAGGAGTATTTGGAAGCAAACAAAACCATCCTCGACATAGTGACAAAAAACCAGAAACCTAAAAAAGCATCAGGCTACCAAGCGCAAAACCCTATTGCCCTCGGTAGAGGCGTAACGGTGGGTGAGGAGTCAAGTGTTGGTCCATACGCCATTTTGGGCAAAAACGTAAAAGTCGGCAAACACGCAAAAATCACCAATTCCGTAATTTTCGCAGACGCCCAAATCGGCGACCACACCGTTCTTGAGGGCGCAATTGTCGGGGAAGGAGCAAAAATTGGCAGTCATGTCAAAATCGGCAAAGGCTGCATCGTATCAGACCACGCTAAAATCAAAGACGCCTTGCACTTAACACATGGTACTGTTGTTTGCCCCGCTAAAGAAATCTCTGAAAACATTTTAAAACCTAAAGTTGAATTTTAAATAGTTACGCGAGTTGGAAAATTTATGGTTGCACAGAAGCTTTTTGGAACAAACGGCATTCGAGGGCTTGTTAACATTGAGTTAACCCCAGAGATGGTGGGGAAAGTCGGCGCCTCTATTGGAACGTTTTTTGGGAAAAACAAAAACCTACTTTTGGGACACGACGCACGAACCAGCGGCTCTATGTTCTCTCAAGCGGCAATTTCGGGGATAACGGCTGCTGGCTGCAACGTTTACTTTGCGGGTTTAGCCTCCACGCCAGCTATCCAGTTTGCCATCAAAAACCACAAGATGGATGGCGGAGTCATAATTTCAGCCTCCCACAACCCGCCCGAATACAACGGTATCAAAGTAATTTGGAGCGACGGCATCGAAACCAGCCATAAACAAGAAGCTGAAATCGAAAACATCTACTTTGAAAACAAAATTGTCTTTGCCGAGTGGAACAGGCTTGGCGTTAAGCATGAATTGCCAGGAATCAACGAGGAGTACGCTGAGGCAATCAAAAAGCATGTTGACGCCACAAAAATCGCCAGCAAACACTTCCATGTCGTTGTTGACGCAGCCAACAGCGTTGGGGGACTGGCTTGTCCACCGCTGCTTAGGGATTTAGGTTGCAAAGTCACAACCTTAAACGCCAACATCGACGGCACCTTCCCAGGCAGACTTCCAGAGCCACGACCTGAAAGCTTGGGCGATTTGGCTGCAACCATAAAAGCCGTTGGCGCTGATATGGGAGTGGCTTTTGATGGGGACGCTGACCGCTCGATTTTTGTTGACGCAAACGGCGCAATCTACTGGGGCGACAAAACCTTTGCTGTAGTCATAAAACAGTATCTGCTCCAAAACCCAGGTGCAAAAATAATCACACCAGTTAGTTCCTCCACTCTTATCAAAGACACCGTTGAAGCTTACAAAGGAAAACTAATTTGGACTAAAGTGGGCAGTGTTACAGTTTCGCAGACCATGAAGCAAGAAAACGCCAAATTGGGCGGTGAAGAGAACGGCGGAATCTTTTATGGACCTCACCAAGCAGTCAGAGACGGAGCAATGACCACCGCGCTTCTGTTAAATATCATGGCGGAAACAGGGAAATCCTTGGCGGAGCTTGTTGCTGAACAGCCGCAGTACTTTATTGAGAAAGGAAAAATCCCATGCCCCGACGAGAAAAAGCAGGTTGTGCAGCAGAGAATTTATGAGCAGGTCAAAAATGAGAATGTCAGCACCATTGACGGCGTGAAAATCTGGTTTAGCGACAACAGCGCGATTTTGATTCGCCCAAGCGGCACAGAGCCAGTCTTCCGATTATATGCTGAAGCCAAGAACCAAGAAAAAGCATTAAAGCTAGTCCAAGACTTCACTTTAAAGCTTAAACAAATCCTAGAAGCAACATAGCAGCCAAAGTTGCCGTGGAGGAACCCCTATGCCCCCTGTTCTGAACATAAAACCTGAAGAAGTTGATTCTAACCAAAAACGCCAAAAATACACAGTCGGCGTTATCGGATGCGGGCATAAGGGAATTTTGTTTGCAAATGCTTTTGCTGAAGCAGGCTTTTCTGTAATATGCACCGACGCTAACGCTAGTGTAGCTAAAAAGGTGTCCAAGGGGAAAACAATGTTAGCGCAGGCGGAAGTGGAAACCAAGCTGAAAAGCAACCTCAACAAAGGACAAATTTGTGTGAGCGGTGAACGCAAAAAGGCGGTTTCCCAGAGCGATATCATTGTCATCGCAGTTGGGGCAAAGGTAAATGACCAAAAAAAGCCCGATTTCACCCAGATAATTAGCGCTGCCAAACAGGTCGGAACAGCCCTCTGTAAAGGTGCACTGGTCATTTATTGCGGTGTGTCAGGTTTTGGTTTTGTGGAAGGGACGCTCAAAGAAACATTGGAGAACACCTCGGCGTTAAAGGCTGGTGCAGACTTTGGTTTGGTTTACATCCCAGTTTTAGGGGTGAGCGGGTCTTTGAGTAATGTGGACCTCAAAGTGGCAGGCGTCAACAAACCCAGCCAAGACGCAGCATTAACTATTCTTAAAACACTAACAAAAAAAGTCAAAGAAGCAGCCGATATAAAAACCACGGAGGCAGCAGCCCTCTTTTCCATCGCCAAGCAAGACGCTAACCGCGCCTTAGCTAACGAACTGGCGGTTTTCTGTGAAAACGCAAACCTTGACTACTTTAAAGTTCTAAAACAACTTGACTTAAACGACTCCAGTTTTGTTCCCGCCGTCGTGGAAGAAGAAAATCTTGAAGAAGCGTTTTTGCTGCTTGAAAACGCTGAGACATTCAATACAAAACTGCGGCTTTCAGCGTTAGCGAGAACCATAAATGAAAACATGGTTAAGCATGCGGTGGATTTAACCCAAAACGTTCTAAGAAGCAGTAATAAAACTCTACGGAGAGCAAAAGTTGCTGTTCTAGGGACAGCTACCCCATCAAGTTCGCTTGATGCGGTGATTAAAATGTTGGAGTCTAAAGGCGCAAAAATCAGCCTCTACGATCCGCAGTTGAAGGGTAAAGCGCAGGAAGGGGTAGCGGTGAAAAACGCGTTAAGCGAAGCCGTGGAAGGCGCCGATTGTATAGTTGTATTGTCTGAGTATGGTAACCTGAAAAGTCTGAATTTGAAAAAACTCAAAACTCTAATGAAAACGCCTGCGGTTGTGGTGGATTTGACTGGTGGGTTGGATGCGAAAAAAGTTGAAACCGAAGGATTCATATACTGTGGATTTGGGAAAGGGAGCGGATAGAAAATGAGGAAACTTGGTGTAGCGGTGATTGGTACAGGGCAATGGGGCAAAAATCACGCCCGCGTCTACAAGGAACTGCCCTCAACAGAGCTTGTGGCAATATGCGACGTAAATGTAGAACGCGCCAAAACAATGGCCAACCAGTACGGCGTCAAAGCCTACTCGGACAGCACAGAAATGCTTAAAGACAAAAGCATCGAAGCCGTCAACATTTGCACATGGTCAACTATCCTTGCGCAAGAAGCAAAAAAAGCTCTAAACACAGGCAAACATGTCCTCGTTGAAAAACCCATGGCAACCACCCCCGCCCAAGCAGAGGAACTGGTCCAAACCGCCCAAGAAAATGGGCTGCACCTCACGGTGGGTTTTCTTATGCGGTTTATTCCTGGCTTACAAATGATTCGCCAATCAGTTTTGGACAAAAAAATTGGCGAGTTAGTGTGCGCCACAGCGAAGCGGGTATCTCAGTGGCCTGAACGCATCGGCGACGTTGGAGTTGTCAAGGATACTGCTATTCATGACATTGATGTGATGCGGTACATATCTAACGCTGACCCCATTTCAGTCTACGCCAAAATGGGCAGCAAACGAATCACAAAATTCGAGGACTACGCCCAAATAATGCTAACTTACGAAAGTGGCGAGAGCGCTTTTATCGAATCCAACTGGCTTACACCCTACAAAACTCGTACTCTCACTGCGACGGGAAGCGAAGCGATAATGCGGCTGGATTACATCACACAGGACCTGTGGATTGAACAGAAAGCCGAAACAGTGCAGCCCCGTCTTCCCTTCCAAGAGCCCCTAAAAGCGGAGCTTCAACACTTTGTTGACTGCATAGTGGAAAAG
>JBJKPJ010000312.1:0-4291 GCA_046706605.1 Bathyarchaeia archaeon
GCTGTATTTCTCTGTGTCATCACTTACTGGTTTTAGTTTTCCTATAGTTGGCTCCACAACCATTCAGCTCCCAGCTCAGTTTCTCCCAGGCAACGCAAGCATAACCGTTGCTGTCTCCGCTGGGTTCCTGTGGCCTTTTTACTTCTCCATCGTGGTTGTAGCACTCTGCATCGCAGCTAGAATTTACCACAAAAAAGTGCAAATGCCACCCGCAAACTCAATGGTCGCTGCTGCTCCGCTCTAATGTAACGCCGCAAAAACTTCCGTTCCTTTTGTATCCTATTTTTCTATGTTGCAAAGCGTTATATACTGGGTCAATAAAAGTCTCCATCAGGGGACGTACACATTTGAATAGGACAGAAGCAACCGCCCTGCTAAGGGGGCTGGTAAAGCTAAACATAGTTCAGTTATCTTTTGTTGACCTGTCAAAAAACGACCACGGTACCTATGACCTAGTCATAAAAGACCCTTGTGATTCCGAATTGTTGAGAGCTTTCCTCTCAGACAAAAAACTAGTTCTTCACAAAGACATTGAAAACGGCACATATAGAATATACAAACCTGAAACATTTTAGCCCCAAATGAGGCTTAAGTAGGGAACGCAAAACCTGTAGAACAATCATGGCAAATTGCACCATAAGATTAAACCTTTTTTGCGTATGCCCACAAACATTAACTAAATGCCCTTTTTGCATTAGAATTTAGCATTCGAATGCGAACCAGCATAATTCATTGCGTAACCTTTCGTCGTCAAGCACCAGGTCACGAATCTTTTCCGGAAGTTGTTTACGCTGCCATTGGCATTCAAGGCGACCAGCCTGGTTACGTTTATCTTTAGGAGCCGCCGCACGAACTGCCCTAATGGCATACGCTGCTGCTCCTAGCTCATGAGCTGCTACGTGAGCCACCGCGGCGGCTTGTGCTGCGGCATGTGCCGCCTCCCTGGCTGCACCGGATACATCTTTGGCTGCTGCATTAGCATCTGAGCGAGCTTGCGTCATCGTAATCTCACCGCGCGCCCAAGCACGTGCCAGCTCTATTGCTTGGCGTGGGCGGTCGTCATCTGGCTGCGTTTCCTCGAAGAAATGAAGCACGTGTTCTGCGCAATTGGCAGCCCAAATTGCAAGTAAGTGGTGATCATCGTCTTGCAGGGTGCCACCACGGCGTATCGTGATAAGTCTGGGATCGCGTTTCTTGGGTAGAATCATTTGTTTGTCTAACTTTCCTTTTGGTCCTTGATTAATTAACGCACTCAATATTTTATCTATGCGATATAAAAAAACAGCCGATTGCCTTTTTTCTGTGTGTGCCCACCAGGCTTCACCATACACAAAAACGCCTTAAGGCTTGGTCAATTTTCAGCGCCCCACCAGAGCTACGCACAGGTTTAGCAGCATCTGCTTTTCTCTGTTCTTTTTGTTTGTGGGTCATTTCGGAGAAGTACCAAAAGGCTTATTTTTTTCGCATGGCTTCCTTATAGTTAACAATTTAGTGAGGGTTAAAAATGAAAAAACCCAAATTTTTTGGTTTAGCTTTGCTAACCTCAGCAATTCTCTTAGTAGCAATATGCCCAACTATCCTGAGTTCTAACGCTCAAACATTGACCGGCGTCTACATCTATACTTCCGTGGGAGGAACAATGTCAGTAAACGGTACAAGCATCACTGGCGGAAATACCTACAATTATACTAACGGCGATTCTTTGAGCTTTACTGCGACTCCTAACTCAGGCTGTACATTCCTATATTGGGAATATGCTTCCTCCGCTGGAGCCGGCGTATCCACTGATAACACACTAATATATAATGTATCCACAAACGAAGGCGCAGTACAGGCAATGTTCATTCCAAACGTTAATACAACTTTAACTTCTAGTTCCAGCCAAACTGGAGCAGCACCCTTTGATGTCCCAATCTCAATAGGCGGAACAACAACGCCAGCCACAGGAATCTACAGCAACTACACTATCGGCACAGTGGTTCCTTTCACAGCAAATCCGCAGAGCGGCTTTAAATTCATGTACTGGCTGGTTCCCGCTGCTGAAGGCGACGCAGTAAACATCGTAACTACCAGCCAGCTACAATTCAACGTCACCGCAAACGCTTGCGCTCTACAGGCCTTCTTTGCTCCAACCAACAGTAACATAACGCTACCAACAATATCCACAGTAAACGAGTACTCATCAGCAGCAACCATTATAGTCATCGCTCTATTGATAGCTGTTGCATTCGGAGTATTCGCTTATCGCCAAAAGCCCAAGACAAAAGCCGCTTAAAATCCTTCTTTCCCTTTTTTTGAAAGTTATCAACTCTTAGGGTAAGTCACAATCTGGCATATCTATTAACATCTTTGCTTTTCGCGGTGTTCTCTGATGTGGCATTGATTTTGTATCGAAAAAACGCTATACCTAAACAACAAAAAAAAGGCAGTTACAGTGATATTTCCTCGAAAAAAATGCACACAGGTTGGGGTTTGGGATGAAAAATTTATGGATGAGAGTAGATCCTATTGGCGAGGGGACGCCCAAATCGTGTGGGCGCCTATATGGGGAGTTGTGGAATGGAATCTCAACTAAGTAGGTTAATTGTTCAGAGAATATTTATATTAGGCTTCATTGTTTTACTGCAAGGAAAAACCAAAGGATAGAGAATCTTTGACCACTCCTCATGACGTTCCAGCATCCAAATTTATTGACAAATTAGCAAAGTACCTTAGGGAAAACGTTGATGAAGTGCAGCCTCCAGCGTGGGCACCCTTCGCTAAAACAGGTGCCCATGTCCAAAATCAGCCGCAAAGCCCCACTTGGTGGTACACACGAAGCGCAAGCGTATTGCGCAAAGTCTACATTCATGGTCCAATCGGACTGGAAAACTTACGTGCTGACTACGGCGGCAGAAAAAACCGAGGTAGCAAACCAAACCGTGTAGTAAAAGCAGGCGGAAGTGACATCCGCAAGGTGTTGCAGCAGCTTGAATCGGCTGGTTTAGTGCAGATTAACAGGCCAAAAGGCAGAGTTATGACGCCTAAAGGTCGCAAAATGATGCAGGAAGTTGCAGGCGACCTGTCAAAGGAACTGGTTAAATCTATTCCGGAGCTCAAGAAGTATCAAGGCGAATAAAGCGATGTCTGATGATGAACTTGAGCAAATCCGTAAACGAAAACTTTTGTCGATGCAAAATCGCATGAGCGATGAGCAAAGGCAAGCTCAAGTCCAACAACAACTGGAAGCCCAAAAGGAGGCGTTGCTTAGCCGAATATTGGCTCCTGAAGCTCGGCAAAGGCTAAATAACCTCAAGATGGTTAAAGCCGAGTTTACTGAGCAAATCGAGTTGCAGCTGATTGAGATGGCGCAAACAGGAAAGCTGCCCATTCCACTCTCAGATGCGCAACTTAAGCAAATCCTAGTTCAGCTTCAATCACGGAAGCGAGAGATAAAAATCAGAAGGATATAAAGATGGCAAGAGTTAAACCACCCGCGAAAAAACTCCGATTAGCCAAAGCAGGCAAAGAATCGCAGTCAGTTCCAACATGGGTTATCGCCAGAACCGATGGCAAAGTCAGAAATAACCCAAAACAGAGACGCAACTGGCGAACCAGGAAAATAAAGGCATAGGAGAGTTAACGCTATGGCAAAAGAAGAAACCCAAACCGACCAAGTCATAAAAGAAGACGAAGAATTAGCAGAGCTACCAGAAGAAGAACCATTAACTGAAGAAACCGTAGAAGAAGCCCAAGAAGCCAAAGAGGAAGTTCCAAAAGAAGCCGAAGCAAAGGCAGAAGTTAAACCAAAACGCAAAAAGAAAGAGGAAGACATCGTTGAAGAACGATTCTACACAATTCCCCTTCAAGGCGCCTTGGCTAGACCGCCCAAAAAACGTGCCCCCCGCGCTATGCAGCTTATCAAGGCATTTATCACCAAGCACATGAAGCTTGAAATGAAAGTTTCCGAAGAAGAGGAAGAAGAGGAACTGCCACAGCTAGTAATCAGCAAAGAAGTCAACGAGAAAGTTTGGGATAAAGGCATCGAGAAACCGCCACGCCGCATCAAAGTCCGTGTAACCAAAGACAAAGACGGAAACGTCACAGTCTACTTGGCTGAAACCCAGTAACCTCTCTTTTAATCATTTAAACCCTTTTGATTTTACGCAAAACAGAAATAGTATAAGCCCGAAACCCTAAACCAAAACTTGTGGAGTTGCCCTTCTTGACCGTTTACTTGTCCAGCATCGTGGGAAGCGTCAGCATAGGTGTCTACTCAATTGCCACCGAGAAGTTTGTAATTGTTCCACGC
>JBJKPJ010000313.1:0-2195 GCA_046706605.1 Bathyarchaeia archaeon
AAACAAGCAGGTGGCGTTTGCTGGGCACGTGTCCTTTTGCGAGCAAAACGCCGAGTCCCCCCAAGGACCTCTTAAAATCACCGTAGAAACTGACAATCCCCAGCTGCTGGTTGAGTGGTTGGCAGAAAAAACCGCAAGATGAGAGATACAGTTTGGCTGAGAGAGCGTTAGTGACTAAAAGCGGGGCAGTTTTGTTAGGGGACAGTATCGCATGCGATGCCCACGATGCGACACGTCCGCTGCGGGTTGTCACTCATGCCCACGCAGACCACCTGTATGGTTTGCGAAGCAGTCTAAAACGATGCGAAAAAGTGCTCATGACCAAAGCCACTCGCGACCTAACAGAAACCCTCAACAACTTCAAACTCAAAGACGCCCAAACCGTCAAAACTCTTGAGTACGGCAAAGTCCTAAAATACGGCGACGAAAAAATCAGCCTCATAAAAGCCCAACACATCCTAGGTGCCGCACAGGTTCTGGTAGAAGACGCAGGCGGTATACGCATAGTCTGGACAGGCGACTTCCGCTTAGACGGCACCCCCGTAGTGGACTGCGACGTTTTGGTGGTGGAAGCAACCTACGGCAGCCCTTCTTGCAGGCGCAACTTTAAGGTAAACGTGCCGCAACTTTTGGTATCCATGGTCGAAAAGCAGTTGCGGGGCGGCACAGTTTATGTGTTTGGCTACCACGGCAAACTCCAAGAAGTCATGCAACTACTAAGAGAAGCCGACGTAGAGGTACCCTTCGTTATGCCAGAACGCGTCTTTGAAGTCACCAAAGTCTGCGAAAAACACGGCATGAAACTCGGATGCCTGTCGCTTTCCACTGACAAGGATGGACATGCACTTTTGGATGGCAACTTGCCCTGCGTCGCCTTCTACCACATGAATCAGCGGCAACACGTAGGGATAGGGAACGCGCGGATTTGCGTGAGCGGCTGGGAATTCCAAAAACCCTGCAGACAAATCGGCAGCCACGAACACCTCATCGCCCTAAGCGACCACTCAGATTTCGACGGATTAATCGAGTACGTGCGGCAATCAAAAGCCAAACAAGTCATCACCGACAACTACCGCAGCAACGGCGACGCCTTAGCCAAAGAAATCAACAAACGCCTCGGCGTCTCAGCAGTGGCGATGCCTCGAAGTTCGGGGCAAACAACATTGTAAGTCTGGGGCTGTTGATTAAAGTTTAAAAGCCAAAAAACTAACCAGTCACATGAGAAGGATAAAGATATGTCCAAGTCATCAGTAATTTCAGGCTTCTACAAGCTGCCGCCCAAAGAGCGGCTGGCAAAAATCAAGGATTTTGCGAGCTTAACCGACGAGGAAGCAAACCTGCTGGCGCAGTCCTGTGCGTTGCCCCTTGACGTCGCTGACCATATGGTCGAAAACGTCATCGGCACTTTTCCAGAGCCTCTGGGGGTTGGTGTTAATTTCCTAAT
The DNA here is from genome assembly GCA_046706605.1 of Bathyarchaeia archaeon. GTDB lineage: Archaea > Thermoproteota > Bathyarchaeia > Bathyarchaeales > Bathycorpusculaceae > Bathycorpusculum. The sequence goes on from JBJKPJ010000313.1 coordinate 1,445, forward strand.
CAACGGCAAAGACTATCTTATTCCCATGGCAACCGAGGAGCCAAGCGTGATTGCAGCCGCCAGCTATGCAGCCAAGATGGTTCGGGACGGCGGCGGATTCCACACCAACAGCACCACGCCCGTAATGATTGGGCAAATCCAAGTGGTGAAGCTGCCAAACGCCCAAACCGCCAAGCAAAAGGTGCTGGACGCAAAAGAGGCGCTTCTCAAGAAAGCCAACGACCAAGACCCCGTACTTAACTCGTTTGGCGGCGGAGCCAAAGACCTTGACGCCCGAGTTATCGATACAACAATGGGACAAATGCTAATCGTGCACCTCTATGTGGATTGCCGCGACGCTATGGGTGCCAACGCCGTCAACACCATGGCAGAAGCCGTCTCGCCGATGATTGAGCAACTCACAAGCGGCAAAGTCTATTTGCGCATAATCAGCAACCTTGCCGTTAAACGCCTCGTCAAAGCCGCCTGCATCGTACCCAAAGAAACCTTGGGCGGAGAAGCAGTGGTAGACGGCATCGCTTATGCGTCAGCTTTTGCAACTGCAGACCCCTACAGAGCGGCAACCCACAACAAGGGCGCCATGAACGGCATAATCGCCGTGGTGTTAGCTACAGGCAACGACCACCGCGCCATCGAAGCAGGAGCCCACGCCTACGCCGCACTCGGCGGGCAATATACGTCACTGTCAAAGTGGACCAAAAACGGCAACGGCGACTTACAAGGCACTATCGAGATGCCCATGGCAGTTGGC
>JBJKPJ010000314.1:0-5624 GCA_046706605.1 Bathyarchaeia archaeon
TGCTCAACCAGCGTGGAGGATTTGATGTCTAGCTTTTTGGCTAAGCCGCTGCTGCTGATTCGTCTAGGCGTCTCATAGTAACCCGCCTCGAAAGCTGCCGTCAAAACCAAACGCTGCTTATCAGTCAAATAGTTCAGCGGCGATTCGAGCGAAAACTTTGCATCGGTTAAAGAAACAATTTTGAATCTTAACCCTATATCCTCTATCGCACTCAGCAGTGTTTTGATCTGTTTTGTGTCGCCTAAAAAAGCAATTTTGATTTTGTCATTTCGAATTTCAAAGGGTGGAGAAAGGTAGCCTCCAAAGGACAAAATTTTTTGCTCCTCGGTTTTTTCCTGCATTTTTCCAGAAATAAAAAATGTTATCGCCCCGTTTTTGTCTTTTTCAAGAACTTGGATTTTGGGTTTTATAAGGTCGCTATTTGAGAACATTTTCTCAATTGCGATATGGGGATCATTTAGCTCTGCTTTCATAATCGCAGCGATTTCCGAGTGGTCAAACCTTAGGAGATGAACTATTTCGAACGTTTTGATTTTGTCTATTACTTCATTTTTTTCGTATTTTAGGAAGTCTTCTTTGGATATTTCTATGATTAGGCGTCGCATCAAAATGGGGTTTGTGGGGAGTGATAATTAAGGTTTACTAAAACTGCTATCTGCCTAGCATATACGGTACAAGACATATTCCGCTCGGAGGCTTTGAGTTTGGAAAAACGGAGTGGATAATCATGAGTACACTCAAACTGTTAATTGACAAGTCCGCCAAAGCACTCGGTAAACTTGACCAATCAACTCCCAAAACTAACGGGTATCCTATTCGTGCTTTGATAGCATTAACTGCAGCTGTCCTTCTGGTCAGCTACGTTGAAACAATGGTCCTCCCCGGTATCCCCGCAATCGAAAAGGATCTCTCAACCTCAGTAACCATCGGTTCATGGATTACATCCATAGTCCTTTTAGTAGGCGCCATTGTTTCCCCCGTTCTGGGTAAACTAGGTGACCTGTACGGAAAGAAGAAACTAATCATCGTAACATTAGCCTTCTATACCGCAGGAGTCAGCATCGCTGGTTTTTCAACCTCCATCTATTTTCTGCTGTTTGCTCGCGCAATTCAAGGCGTAGGATTAGCCATGATACCCCTATCTCTTGCCTTACTCACAGACCTATTTCCCAAAGAAAAATTAGCCACAGCACAAGGCGCTATAGCTGGTTCAGCGGCCATTAGTACCGCATTAGGCTTAGTACTGGGTTCTTACGTGATTGAGAATCTTGGTTGGCAGTCTGCATTTCACACCGCCGCCATCCTCAGCGTAATCCTCTTTGTCCTTGTACTCTTGGTTCTAAAACGTGACATATCAACCATCAAATGCAGCATAGACTACATCGGTGCTTTTCTGTTATCGCTTGGAGTTGCACTTATTCTACTCTACACAACTGAGGGGTCCACATTAGGATGGTTATCGTTTGAAGAACTTGCTTTTCTAATTTCGGGCTTGGCTCTTACTGTGGTGTTCTTTGTTTTTGAAAGCAAGGTTGCTGATCCGCTAATCCAGTTGAAGCTGCTGAAAATACGAAATGTACTCATCGCTAACTTAGTGACGATAATTGCAGGTCTAGCGAATTTCCTGTTATTCTTTGCCGTAGTAACCTATGCAGAACTATCGCAACCTTATGGCTTAGGCTTTGATGTCATCAATACAGGATTAACATTAGCTCCTGGCACAATAGTAATGTTCATTGTCGGACCCATAACTGGAAAATTAGTGACCAAAGTTGGACCGAAACCGATACTTGTCACAGGCGGTGCCATCGCAATCATCAGCTATTTGTTGTTCATGTTTAACCGAGGAACCGCCACTGACGTAACCATAAACGTCATGGTTGCATTTGCAGGTCTTGTCGCATTGATGGTGCCGATAGTCAACATGATTTCTTTGTCTTTGCCCAAAGAAAACGTCTCAGTAGGTCAAGGATTAAACGCCACGCTCAAACAGCTTGGAAGCGCGGCAGGTCCAGTGCTTACCACAACAATCCTCTCAACCTACACAATCACCATGACCAGAACAGTTAACAGACAGGCAATTCTAGTTTCTCTGCCATCCGCGACAGCATTTAACGCCGTATTCGCTATAGGCATAGTCTTATCTTTAGTCAGCATCGCCTTGAGCTTTGCAATCAAAAACAACATATTCAAAATCAAACAGAAAAACACGGCAACGCAAGATTGAGCAACGAAAAGAACCGCTGAACTTTTTTCCTTTTTCTAAAGTATCAGGCGCTATTTTTTGGAAAGTTTGGTGCTCCGGCCGGGATTTGAACCCGGGTCCGCGACTCGAGAGGCCGCTATACTTGGCCGGACTATACTACCGGAGCTCGGGGGAAATGGTTGTCTCTTGGAGATAAATATGTTTTGCAGTGAGTAAATCCACATTTAGTGTGGATGCTCTGTTGGTTGAAGTGCTTTCAGGGTTGTTGGGGCTAGGACTTTTCGGGATTTATAGAATGCAAATCCGATTAGGATGAAGGTTGCAATGGTGGGTATGTAGCTGGGCATCTCTGCGCCGAAGCTTTCGATAAGCATGAATATTCCCAGAAAACCAATCGAGGTCAACGCGCCATTTTTGAGGTACCTGTATTTGCCGATAGTATCAATGCCTTTAATGGTTAATTCCCTAACCACGATGGCACCAATGCCCATGCCGATAAGAATTAGTACCAAGTTAATGGTGAACGCAAATGCGCCTACTACGCCGTCAAAGCTGAAAGTGGCGTCTAAAACTTCCAGATAAACGAACTTGGACAAATCACTCAACCCACTTGCCCCCGCCGCTAAATGCTCTTCGCTTGCCTGAGCAGTCTCTTTGAGTCCATAAAGCAAAAAGAAAGTTGCACTCCCAACTGCGGCGGCAAGCATCATGAGTGAATTAAACCTTGCAAAATACATTATTACCACCAGCAAAACCGCCGCAACAGCAAAAAACCACGCGCCCTGCTTTGCTTTTAAGTATCTTTCAATGAATAAGGGTTCTTTTTGCTCCAAAAATAGCCAATGGAAATACAGGTACAGAAGGAAAACTCCTCCGAACATGAGGATGATTGGTTTTTGGGTTTGGATGGCTTGGGCTGCGACATGGCTTTGTCCAGCGAAAGCCAAAAACATCTCTGATAGACTGATGCTTGGAACAGAAATCCAAACAATAAACAGCGGTAGCAAAAACCTAACTAAAAAAACTGAAGTTACAATTCCGATTATCAGGAACCGTTTGCGCCACAGCGTGTTCATCGTTTTTAGAACAGAGGCATTCACTACTGCGTTGTCTACGCTGTTTACAACCTCAAAGACTACCAAGCCAAGTACAATTGCCACAGACTCAACTAGCGACATCCAACGTGCACGCCCAAACTATATGGCTTGACGTATAAAATTAGTGTTTAATAAACAAAACCTTGGTTAGAACAAAAACAAATGAAAAATCGACAAAAAGATAGTAAAAAAAGAATTTATGGGAAGTTTATTCTTCGCCCATGCCGCCAGGCATTCCGCCTGGTCCACCTGGACCGCCTTTTGGCGCTTTGGCAGTAATTACGTCGTCGATGCGTAGAATCATGGCTGCGGATTCTGCTGCGGATTTGATGGCTTGTTCTTTGACGACGACTGGTTCGATCACGCCGTTTTCGATGCTGTTTTGTAGTTTGCCTGTGAAGACATTTATGCCGATGTTTTTGCCTGTTTCTTTGTCGTGTACTTGGCGCAGTTCGACTAAGATGTCGATTGGTTCTAATCCTCCGTTTTCTGCCAGTGTGCGCGGGATAACTTCTACCGCGTCTGCGAATGCTTCAACAGCTAGTTGTTCTCTTCCGCCAACCTTGGTTGCATATTTGCGGAGTTCTTTTGCGATTTCAATTTCCACTGCTCCACCGCCAGCGACAACATTGTTGTTTTCTATTACGTCTGAAACAACGGATAATGAGTCGGTCATGGCTCTTTCTGCTTCGTCAACTAAGCGTTCAAGTCCAGCTCGGATAAGGATGGCTACGCTGTGGGGGTCTTTGCATTTTTCGACAAAAATCATCTTATCATCGCTGATTTTGCGTTCATCAACTAAACCAGCGGTGCCAAGGTCAGTTTTCTTTAGGTCATCTAAGTCGCTTACGATTCTTCCACCTGTCGCTCTTGCGAGTTTTTCCATGTCGGATTCTTTTACTCTGCGTGCTGCCATGATGCCTTCTTTAGCGAGGAAGTGCTGAACCATGTCATCGATGCCTTTTTGACAGAAAATCACATCTGCACCTGAAGCTTTGACTTTTTTAACCATGTCCTGCATCATGTCGTTTTCTTGGTCAAGGAACGCTTTCATCTGGGTGGGATCTTTTATGCGGATTTCCGCGGTGATTTCGGTCTTTTCAATTTCCAGCGCTGAGTCAAGTAATGCGATTTTTGCGTTTTCTTTAGTTTTTGGCATGCTTGGGCTGACGACTTCTTTGTCGATGATTATGCCTCTGATAAGTTGGGTTTCAAGGAGGCTTTTGCCTGTTTTCTTTATCATCTGGATGTTGTCGATGTCCGCGATGGTTTTATCTCCACGTTGTTCAGTAATCTGTTTAACTGCCTCAATGGAGATTTCCGCTAAGTGGTCTTTGGCTGAACCTACTGCTTTGCTGCTCATGGAGGTTAAGGCAACTTTGAGAAGAGTTTTGCGGTCGTTTACGTCAAGTGGAACCGCAATTTTGTTTATGGTTTCGATGGCTTTCTGTGAGGCTTTTCGGAAGCCGCTAACCAACATCGTTGGGTGAATGTTTTGGTCTAAAAGCTCCTCTGCTTTTTTGAGCAATTCGCTTGCTAAAACAACTGCGCTGGTGGTTCCGTCGCCAACCATGTCGTCTTGGGTTTTGGCGATTTCCACCATCATTTTTGCTGCTGGGTGTTCAACGTCGATTTCTTTGAGGATTGCTGCTCCGTCGTTTGTTATAGTGATGTCTCCTAGACTATCGATGAGCATTTTGTCCATGCCTCTTGGGCCTAGGGTTGTTTTTAGGACTTCGCCGATTACTCGTGCTGCCATAATGTTGTTTCGTTGGGCTTCTTTGCCTTTGCTTCGGGTTGTTCCTTCTTTAAGGATAAGGACGGGTTGTCCTGAACCTGTTGTTGTTAAATATGCCATATTATAGTTCCCTACTTTACCTAGAATCTTGTTAATTCGGAAATATGCAAAAATCAAACGCCAATATAAACTTTAAGGCTTACATTAATAAGGTTGTTGTGGAGTTTGGATTTGTAAATTGATTCGGGGTTGAAGGAAGTTTTGCTTTTTCGGCGTATTTTTGGGTTTCTTTGTATTGTTTCGGGTTTAATTGGGTAAAGCTAAAAAAGAGTTACAGAGATAATGCAGCTTGGGGTGGCTTTGTCAAAGAAACCTTTCAAACGCATCTATGTTCTCATTCTTGCTACAGTCATCATTTTAGCCATTTTAGGCTTAGCGATTTCCGTCTTTATGCGCGAAGAACCAACTGGTTCAGGTCCAGTGGCAATAGACGTCGTTCCAGACCACGCATCCTACCTGCAAGGCGAAGAAGTACATTTTTCGATTTACATAAACAACATCCAGAACTGGAGAGTTCCTAAAC